>CBDUMN010000095.1:0-13087 GCA_965368335.1 uncultured Rhodospirillales bacterium | reverse complement strand
TCCATAGCCGATTGAAAGGCGTCGATGTGCCGCCCGAACGGGCCCCTTCGATGATTGATGAATATCCGGTGCTGGCCGTGGCCGCCGCCTGCGCCGAAGGTGAAACCCGGATGACCGGGATCGGTGAGCTGCGGGTCAAGGAAAGCGACCGGTTGGCCGCCATGACCGATGGTCTTAGGGCCTGTGGTGGTGAAGTGAAGGCCGGAGAAGACTGGATGACCGTTTTGGGCAGCGGGGAAGCGCCCAAGGGGGGAGCCAGTATCGCTACCCGTCTCGATCATCGGCTCGCTATGTCGTTCCTTACCTTGGGCAATGTCAGCCGGGAGCCCGTCACGGTGGATGACGTCGCGCCGGTGGATACCAGTTTCCCGGGGTTTGTGGATTTGATGAACGGATTGGGCGCTAAATTGACGCCCGCTTGAAGATAAAAGGGGAGGACAACCATGATCGTCGCCATCGACGGGCCCGCCGCCGCCGGAAAGGGAACCCTTGCCAGACGGGTCGCCAAAGACCTGGGCTTTGCCTATCTCGATACCGGGCTGCTCTATCGGGCGACTGGGTTGAAGGTGTTGCATCTCGGAGGCGACCCGGAAGATCCGGAAATGGCCGGACGGGCCGCCCGCTCCATCGACCCCGAGAGCTTCGACGACCCGGAGTTGCGCACCGACGCGGCGGCCAATGCGGCGTCGAAGGTTTCGGCCATTCCCGAAGTCCGTTCGGCTCTTTTGGACTTTCAGCGCCATTTCGCCGCTCATCCGCCGGAAGGCTATAACGGGACCGTGCTCGACGGGCGCGACATCGGAACCGTGGTCTGTCCCGACGCCCCGGCTAAGCTTTTTATCACGGCCAGCACCGAAGTCCGCGCCGAGCGTCGCTTTAAGGAGTTGCAGGAACGCGGCGTAGAAGCTATATATGCGCGCGTTTTACAGGATATGCAGGAACGCGATGAGCGCGATTCGTCACGTTCCGCAGCGCCTCTGAAAGCCGCGGACGACGCTTTGGTGCTCGACACCAGCGAATTGTCCATCGACGAGGTGCTGGGCCGGGCTCTGGACTACGTTCGTTCCAAAATGGAAGCGTAATCAGTAAGTTATCGCTTATACCCCTGTAAGAGCATTCACCCCTTGGGTGCCGTCTTTCCGCCAAGAATGGGCGGAAGGGGCGTCCGAGGATTTGGCTGTTTTCCAAGACCACCGGACCCAACCGGTCGGCCGGAAAAAGTACGATTGAATTAGGATACGAAAACTTATGACTCAAACCGAAACTTTCGAAATGAAAGAAAATTTCGCCGATCTGTTGGCTGAAGCCTTCGGCGAAACGGAAAACTTCCAGGGCTCGGTTCTCACCGGCACCGTGCTCGGCATCGACAACGACCATGTTCTCGTCGATGTGGGCCTCAAATCCGAAGGCCGCATTCCGGTTAAAGAATTCAAAGACCCCGCAGCCGACGAGCTGGGGATCAAGGCCGGCGACTCCGTCGACGTTTTCGTGGAACGCTACGAAGACCGTGACGGCATTGTGATGCTGAGCCGCGAGAAAGCGCGCCGTGAAGAAGCTTGGCGCGATCTCGAAAAGGCCTTCGAGGCCAACGAACGGGTTACCGGCACCATCTTCGGCCGGGTCAAGGGCGGTTTCACCGTCGACGTTTCGGGCGCTGTGGCCTTCCTGCCGGGCTCCCAGGTCGATATCCGTCCGGTGCGCGACATCGGCCCGCTGATGGGCACCCCGCAGCCGTTCCAGATTCTCAAGATGGACCGGGCCCGCGGCAACATCGTTGTTTCGCGCCGCGCCGTTCTCGAAGAAACCCGCGCCGAAGCCCGCTCCGAGTTGGTTTCCAACCTGGAAGAAGGTCAGGTGCTCGAAGGCGTGGTCAAGAACATCACCGACTACGGTGCGTTCGTCGACCTCGGCGGCGTTGACGGCCTGCTGCACGTTACCGACATTGCCTGGAAGCGCATCAACCATCCGTCCGAAGCTCTGCAAATCGGCCAGACGGTCAACGTTCAGGTTATTCGCTTCAACCCGGAAAACCAGCGTATCAGCCTCGGCATGAAGCAGCTGGAAGCCGATCCGTGGGAAGGTGTGGACTCCAAGTACCCGGTCGACGCCAAGTTCTCCGGCCGCGTGACCAACATCACCGACTACGGTGCGTTCGTCGAACTGGAGCCGGGCGTCGAAGGTCTGGTCCACGTTTCCGAAATGAGCTGGACCAAGAAAAACGTCCATCCGGGCAAAATCGTCTCCACCTCTCAGGAAGTGGAAGTGGCGGTCCTCGAAGTGGACGCCTCGCGTCGTCGCATCAGCCTGGGCCTCAAGCAGTGCATGGCCAACCCCTGGGAAGACTTCACCAGCAAGTACCCGGTCGGTTCCGAGCTCGAAGGCGAGATCAAGAACATCACCGAATTCGGTCTGTTCGTCGGTCTGCCGGGCGACATCGACGGTATGGTTCACCTCTCCGACCTCAGCTGGGACGAGTCCGGTGAAGCCGCCATCGCCAACTACGAAAAAGGCCAGACGGTTAAGGCGAAGGTTCTCGACATCGACGTCGAGAAAGGCCGCATCTCTCTGGGCTTCAAGCAGCTCGAAGCCGATCCGTTCGCCGAAGGCATGGCCGATCTGAAGAAAGGCGACATTGTCACCGCGACCATCACCGCCGTGGTCGACAATGGTCTGGAAGTTCAGGTCAACGATGCGACCGCCTTCATCCGCAAGGGCGATCTGGCCAAAGATCGCGGCGACCAGCGCCCCGAGCGTTTCGCCGAAGGCGAGAAGGTCGACGCCAAGGTCAGCCAGATCGACCGCGCCAACCGTCGCGTTCTTCTCTCCATCAAGGCTCTCGAAGTCGAAGACGAGAAGAAAGCCATGGAGAAATACGGCTCTTCCGACTCCGGCGCATCGCTTGGCGACATCCTGGGCGCTGCCCTAGAAGCCAAAAAAGAACAGGCCGAACAGTCGGACGACTAGAGCACGATCAATCTAATCGGATTTACACAGTGAACCCGATTAGATCGTGAATCGTCCTCTAATCATTGAGCTAGGGGCGGATTCACGCTTCAGACCGAATCACAAAGTGATTCAACCTGAAACGATCCGGCCCTAAGACTTTTCGGGCAATCCCAAGAAAAACCCTCCGGGCGTAGGTCTGGAGGGTTTTTTTATTGGATGGTTTGCGCCCCCGAGATAAAGTGCGGCCATGTCTTTGGAAGCCGACGCCATAGCCTATCAACGATCCCTGAAGCGCCGCCTGATTTTCTGGCGGGTTTTGGGCGTGGCCGCTCTGGTTGCCGTTGTCGCCGCGCTGTTTGGCCGGTTCGATGGCGTTCCCGGCGTGGGGGCTCATATCGCCCGCGTCGAGGTGTCGGGCGTTATCGTCGAGGATGCTTTCCGCGAGGATGTGTTGGCCGAATTGGCTGAGGACGATAGCGTCAAAGCCCTGCTGGTCCGTATCAACAGCCCCGGTGGCACGGTGGTTGGCGGCGATACTCTTTTCAGATCGCTGCGCCGCTTGGCCGAAGCCAAGCCGGTGGTCGCGGTGATGGGTGAGTTGGCGACCTCGGGTGGCTATATGGCTGCGCTGGGCGCGGATAAGATTTTCGCCAATCAAGGGTCGCTCACCGGGTCTATCGGCGTGATTTTACAAACCACCGAGGTGACCGGTCTGCTCGATAAGATTGGGGTCAAGGCGGAATCGATTAAAAGCGCGCCCCTCAAGGCTGCGCCCAACCCTCTCGAGCCGATGACCGAAGATGTCCGCGCTGCGACGCAGGCCGTGGTTATGGATATGTACGATATGTTCGTCGGCATGGTGATTGAGCGGCGCGGTATGGAACCCGCCCAGGCCAAAGAACTGGCCGACGGTCGGGTTTTCACTGGCCGGCAGGCGTTGAATAACGGATTGATCGATGCCCTGGGCGGTGAGCGGGAAGCCCTCGATTGGCTCGAGACGGAGAGGGAAATTTCAGCCGAATTGCCCCTGAAAGACGTCTCTTTAGAGCGGCCGGAAGCCCCCTGGAACGGTTTTTTCGGCCAATGGGTAGGAAAAACGCTGTTTTCAGAACGGGTTAGGCTTGACGGGCTGGTTGCGGTTTGGCACCCTAAACTATAGACCGGGGTAAGGGCTCCGGGTTGACGAAAAACTGCAGGGGCGTCCGGGCATGACCAAGTCTGAATTGATTGCACAGTTGGCCGAAGCCAATCCCCATCTCTATCAGCGGGATGTGGAGCGGATTGTTACGACGATTTTTGATGAAATCGCCGCCGCCTTATCTCAGGGGAACCGCGTGGAACTCAGAGGCTTTGGCGCGTTCTCGGTCAAACAGCGCGACGCCCGCATGGGCCGCAACCCGCGTACCGGCGATGCCGTGGAAGTGGATTCCAAATACATCCCCTTCTTTAAGACCGGCAAGCAGTTGCGCGAGAAGCTCAATGACTGATAAAACCCTTTAAGGACGTCCGTTCTTTAACAAGGGGATAAGCCCGTGAGGCTCATTAGCTGGATTTTGATGTTGGTCATCACCGTTACGGCGGTGATTTTCGCCGTCTCCAATCGTGGGACGGTTTCTCTCGACTTCTGGCCTCTGCCCTATAGCATCGACGTTCCTGCCTATCTCACCGTTCTCGGCGCGCTGCTCGTCGGTTTCGTCGTCGGCGGTTTCATCGCCTGGGCTCCCATGGTGACCTGGAAAACCCGCGCCAGGATGCGGGCCAGCGAAATCCAGGTGCTGCGCGCCCGGACCGAGCGTCTGGATAAACGGGTGAGAGAGCTTGAGGAGGCGGCGCAAAAAGGCGCTGCCCAGTCTACTGCCAGTTCCGAGATCAAGGCCCTGCCCGGTAAGACGGCGGCCTAATTCAAAGCCCGTGTTGACCCTTGATGCAGAACGGCTGGAAAGCCTTCTTGATTATCCTTCCCTGATCGCTCGCCTGGAGGAGGCTTTTAAAGCCGACTACACGGTTCCTTTGCGCCATCATCATGACGTTTCGGTTCCGGGAGGTGAAAACGGGACCCTGCTTTTGATGCCGGCTTGGCGGGAAGGCGGGGTTTTGGGTGTTAAGGTGGCGACCGTTTTTCCCGGCAATGGGGCCAAGGGAAAAGACTCGGTGATGGCGTCTTATCTGCTGCTCGACGGCCAAACCGGTGAACCGCTGGCCCTGGCCGAGGGACGCACGCTGACTGCCAAACGCACGGCGGCGGCCTCGGCTTTGGCGGCCAGTAAATTGGCGCGTCCCGATTCCCGAAAACTTCTGATGGTCGGGACCGGTCGGTTGGCGCCCGAATTGATAGCCGCCCACCGGGCCGTCAGGCCCATTGACAACGTCGCGATTTGGGGTCGCACCGGCCATAAGGCGGCCAGTCTGGCGGCTCGGCTCGATAGTCCGGAATGCCGGGTCAAGGCGGTGACCAACCTGCCCTGTGCGCTGCGCGAGGCCGATATCATTTCCTGCGCCACCCTGGCCACAGAGCCGCTGGTTCGCGGAAATTGGCTTTGCCCCGGCCAACACCTGGATCTGGTCGGCGGATTTAAGCCCAATATGCGTGAAACCGATGACGACGCCGTGACCCGCGCCGCGCTCTTCGTTGACACGCGGGCCGGAGCATGTCACGAAGCGGGCGACATCGCCGATCCTCTCAAGAGAGGGGTGATAGGCAAGGAAAATATCAAGGCCGAACTGGCCGAGCTTTGCCGGAATACCCATCCGGGTCGGTCGTCAGATGAAGAGATAACCCTGTTTAAGTCGGTGGGCACGGCGCTCGAAGATCTTGCCGCCGCCGAACTGGCCTACGAGAGAGAGAAATGAGCACCATTACCAAGCCCTCCGACCGGATTTTCGTTGCGCTGGACACTACCGACGTGACGGCCGCCAAGGCCCTGGCCGAACAACTCAAAGGCCTGGTCGGTGGCGTCAAGCTGGGCAAGGAATTCTTCACCGCCAACGGACCTCAGGGGGTTGCGGAAGTCAGCTCGGTTGGCATGCCGGTGTTCCTCGATCTCAAGTTCCACGACATTCCCAATACGGTGGCAGGCGCTATCCGTGCAGCCAACCCGCTCTCGCCCAAATTCGTCAACGTGCATGCGGGGGGCGGGGCAAAGATGATGGTCAAGGCCGCCGAAGCGGCTGCCGAGAAAGGCGAAGGCCGGTCTCTGGTGCTGGGCGTGACCGTTTTAACCTCCATGGGCGAGGAAGACCTCCATGGGATTGGCGTCGAGGGGGCGGTGCTCGACCAGGTGGTGCGATTGGCTAAGTTGGCCCAGCAGAGTGGTCTCGACGGCGTGGTCTGTTCGGCAAAAGAGATTGCCGCTATTCGGGAGGCCTGCGGCCCCGATTTCATTCTCATGGTGCCGGGCATTCGTCCTGCCTGGGCGGCCACGGACGACCAAAAAAGAATCATGACGCCAAAAGATGCGGTGGCGGCCGGAGCCGACTGTTTGGTCATCGGACGCCCGATCACCAAAGCCGCTGATCCGGTGGAAGCGGCGCGCAAAATCGCTGAGGAACTGGAAAGCTAAACGATGAATATGGGACTTCCTGTTACTCCCCCGTCTTTATGGGACGACCTCAAGGCGGCATACGGATTTTTTATCGGCCATTTCGGCGAATTCGCCCGGGCGGCTTCCGTGCCCTTCGTTTTGATGGTGGCTGTTAGCGGCTTGAGCTTGATCTGGCCGAATACCGGAGGTGTCACCATCCTTTCCGGGTTCATCAATTCCTTTCTCCTGGGCATGTTCGCGGTGGCTTGGCATCGATTTCATTTGACCGGCCAGATTCCCCGGCCGCGTTTCGGTGCGGATGAGGCGGTTTATGCCGTCTATCTTCTGTTTATCGGCTTCCTACCCGGCCTTGGCGTGATCTTTGGGCTGCTGCTCAGTCCGTTTGGCATGATGGCCATGGCTATGGCGATCATTGTTGGGTTCTTTGTCGTTCTGCCTATGGTCTTTCGTCTTTCAATCGGCTTCCCGGCGACGGCGGTGAATTGGCCCAATAGTCCGGTCGAGCGTATCACGGCGGCCTGGGGCTGGAGCAAGGGGGAAACCGGACGGTTCGTCGGCGGTGGGATGTTGTTGTTTCTGCTGCTGATTTTCTTCATGGCCCCGGCGACCCTGTTGCAATCGACCATTTTCACCAATGGCTGGGAAGGTGATAGCAAGCGGATCGGCGAATACGGTGTGATTATGCTGGCCTCCGCCGCTCAGTTGGCGGGCTGGGCCGTCTACGCTACATTCTACGATCTCCAGTTTATGCGCTTAAGCGGATGGAGGCCGGGGGGAGGTGATGGCGGTCGAGGTTAAAATTTGCGGATTGCGTGACGAGGAAGCCGTGGCGGCGGCCGTCGAAGGCGGGGCCGATTATCTCGGCGTGGTGTTTTTTCCGCCGAGCCCACGCAATATAGAGCCCGCGGCGGCCGCTGAAATTCTCGATGGCGTTCCCGAGGGGATCGTCAAGGTCGGCCTGTTTGTCGATCCCGACGACGCTTTTCTCTATGGCGTTCTGCAACACGTTCGCCTTGACCTTTTGCAGTTTCATGGCAAGGAGAGCCCGGAACGGTTGGCCAGGGTGCGCCTGGAAACCGGCCTACCGGTGATGAAGGCCTGTCCGGTGGCCGATCTTGAAGATTTGGACAAGGCGCGGGCCTACGAGGCAGTGGCCGATCGGTTGTTGTTCGACGCCAAACCGCCGAAGGGCGCGACAAGACCCGGCGGCAATGCCCTGGCGTTTGACTGGACGTTATTGAAAGGCGCAACCTTTTCTCTACCTTGGATGCTTGCAGGCGGCCTCGATGTCTCGAATATTCAACAGGCGGTAGCCATGTCGGGCGCACAGACCGTTGATGTTTCCTCTGGTGTTGAAAGTGCGCCGGGCATCAAGGATCCGAAGCTGATCAAGGATTTTTTGAAAGCGGTAAAGGGTGATGCAGAATAAGTTTTTCGCTGTGTCTTAACGCTCGACTGCGCTATAAAACCGCTTCCTTTTGACCGCAGACCAGAACCGAACGGCTAGACCGGATCATCCATGAGCACCCCGAACACTTATAAAGCAGGACCCGATGAAAACGGTCATTTCGGCATCTACGGCGGCCGCTACGTGGCTGAAACCTTGATGCCGCTGATGCTCGACTTGGAAAAAGCCTATGAGGCGGCCAAGAACGATCCAGAGTTCGCCGGGCGAATGCAGGGCTATTTCAAGCAATACGTTGGGCGGCCGAGCCCGCTTTATTTCGCCCAACGGATGACCGAACATTTTGGCGGCGCGAAAATTTACTTCAAGCGGGAAGACCTGAACCACACGGGCGCGCATAAGATCAACAACTGCATTGGTCAGATTCTGCTCGCCAAGCGGATGGGCAAAACCCAAATCATCGCTGAAACCGGCGCGGGCCAGCATGGCGTGGCGACGGCGACGGTTTGCGCGTTGTTCGATATCCCCTGCACCATCTTCATGGGCGAAACCGATATCCAGCGTCAGGCCCCCAACGTTTTCCGCATGAAACTGTTGGGAGCGGAGGTTCGCTCGGTGACCGCCGGTTCGGCGACCTTGAAGGACGCGATGAATGAAGCGCTGCGCCATTGGGTCGCCAATGTCGAAACAACCTACTACCTGATTGGAACGGCGGCCGGGCCGCATCCCTATCCGGCCATGGTCCGCGATTTTCAGTCGATCATTGGCGAGGAAACCAAAGAGCAGATCATCGAACAGGAAGGGCGCTTGCCCGATAGCGTCGTCGCCTGTGTCGGCGGCGGGTCGAACGCCATCGGCCTGTTCTATCCCTTCCTTGATGAACCGGACGTCAAGATCGTCGGGGTGGAGGCTGCCGGTCACGGTATCGATACGGAAGAACACGCCGCCTCGCTGACCGCCGGTGCGCCGGGCGTTTTGCACGGCAATCGCACCTATTTGTTACAGGACGACGACGGCCAGATCACCGAGGCTCACTCGATTTCCGCCGGTCTCGACTATCCGGGCATTGGGCCAGAGCATTCCTGGCTGCACGACCAAGGGCGGGCGACCTACGCGACCATTAAGGACGATGAAGCGGTCGAGGCTTTCCAATTGGTCACCAAGCTCGAAGGCATTATCCCGGCGCTTGAAAGCTCCCACGCACTGGCTCATGTGGGCAAGATGGCGTCCCAGTTGCCCAAGGACCATGTGATTGTCGTCTGCATGAGCGGTCGGGGCGATAAGGACGTTCCGACCATTGCTGCGGCCATGGGGGAGGCGCTCTGATGGCCGATACGCGAATCGATAAGCGTTTCCGTGCGCTGAAAGAACAAGGCCGGGCCGGTCTGGTCACCTTCTTTACCGCCTATGATCCCGACCTGGAAACCGCTCAGGCGCTGCTCGACGGTCTGCCAGCGGCCGGAGTCGATGTGATTGAGCTGGGCATGCCTTTCTCCGACCCCATGGCCGATGGTCCGGCCATTCAGGCGGCCTCTCTTCGGGCGCTCAAATCGGGCGGGTCGCTGAAGGGCACCCTCGATATGGTCCGCTCCTTCCGTAAAAAGGATGGCGAAACCCCCATCGTGCTGATGGGCTATTACAATCCGATCTATCGCTATGGCGGCGAGGCCTTCATCAAGGATGCCCTGGAAGCCGGGGTGGATGGATTGATCGTCGTCGATCTGCCGCCCGAGGAAGAAGAAGAGTTTGCCTTGCCCGCCACCCGGGCCGGTCTTAACTTTATATATCTGACGACGCCGACTACCGACGATGCGCGTTTAGGCCGGGTGCTGCGGCATGCCAGCGGTTTCGTTTATTATGTTTCCGTCGCCGGTGTCACCGGCACGGCCTCGGCGGCGCAGAGCGACGTGGAAGCCGCGGTGAAAAGGCTCAAAGCCCAGACCGATTTGCCCATTGCGGTCGGTTTCGGCATCAAGACGCCCGATCAGGCTGCTTCTGTCGCCCAATCGGCCGATGCGTCGGTCGTCGGATCGGCGCTGGTCGATCTTCTGGCCGAGAACGCCGGGAAAGACGGCGCGGTCGAAACGGTTTTGTCTCAGGTCCGCGCTCTTGCGGACGGCGTGCGCGACGCACGCAAATAGGAGTACGTAGAACGCTATGAATTGGTTGACCAATTTCGTTCGTCCCAAACTCAAAGGCTTGGTCCGTCAGAAGGAGGTTCCCGAAAACCTCTGGGCCAAGTGTCCGTCCTGCGAACAGATGATCTTCCACCGTGAACTGGAAGAAAACCTCAAGGTTTGTCCCCATTGTGGCCACCACATGCGAATCAGCGCCAAGCGCCGGTTGGGCATGCTGTTTGACGACGGGAAGTACAAAACCATCGAACTCCCCGATGCGCCGGTCGATCCGCTCAAGTTCCGCGACCGCAAGAAATACACCGACCGCCTCAAAGACGCCCAGGGCAAGCATAAAGACAGCAAAGACGCCATCATGGTGGCGCACGGCACCATGGGCGGCGTCAACGTGGTTGTCGCAGCCTTCGAATTCAGTTTTTTGGGTGGCTCCATAAAGATTGCCATTGGTGAGGCTCTGGTCGCCGCTTCTAAGCTGGCCGTGGTGCAGGATGCTCCGCTGATCGTCATTCCCGCTTCGGGTGGCGCGCGCATGCAGGAAGGCATTCTTTCGCTCATGCAGATGGCGCGGACGACGGTTGGCGTTGAAGAGGTCCATGAGGCGGGCCTGCCTTACATCGTGGTGCTGACCGATCCGACGACCGGCGGTGTTTCCGCCTCTTTCGCCATGCTGGGCGACGTCACCCTGGCCGAGCCGGGCGCGGTGATCGGTTTTGCCGGTGCGCGGGTGATCGAACAGACCATCCGCCAGACCTTGCCGGAAGGATTCCAGCGCTCCGAATATCTGCTGGAGCACGGTATGGTCGATATGGTGGTCCAGCGCTCGGAACTGCGCGGCACACTCTCTCGTATCGTGCGTCTTCTTAAGCATCCGACCCCGCCGGGCGATCTGGTCGCTTTGCCGCCCATCGAAGAGCCGGTGAAGCCGGAAATGCCCGAAACCGAAAAGAAAGCGGCCAAGGCCAAGGCAGATAAAACCGAGATTGCGCCGCCCGATATCGCCGGGCCGAAAAAGGATGTCGCCGAGGTAACCGAGCCGCCCCAAGGGGATGTTCCGCCGCCGCCCGATATTGCCGGGCCGAAAACCGCCAAGGCGGATAAAGATGACAAGGACGAGCCTCAAAAGTGATGCGGTGTTGGAGCGGCTTATGCGGCTCCATCCCGAAACCATCGATCTGTCCTTAGGACGGATCGAGCGGCTGCTCGACAAGCTCGGCAATCCGCATCTTTCCCTGCCGCCGGTCGTCCATGTGGCGGGCACCAATGGCAAGGGCTCGGTGCTGGCGTTTCTACGCGCTTTCCTCGAAGCCGCCGGATATCGGGTTCATGTCTATACCTCGCCCCATCTGGTTTCCTTTCATGAGAGAATCCGGCTGGCCGGAGAGCCGGTTTCCGAAGAGGAGCTGACCGCTCTGCTTGAGGAATGCGAAAAGGTGAACGACGGCGACCCGATCACCTTTTTTGAGGCGACCACGGCGGCGGCTTTCCTGGCGTTCTCGCGCCATGACGCCGATGTGGTGCTGCTCGAAACCGGGCTTGGTGGGCGGCTCGACGCAACCAACGTTGTCGCCCGGCCTTTGGTGACGGCGATTACCCCAGTTTCCATGGATCATCAGGACTATCTCGGCAATACGCCCGAAGCCATCGCCAAGGAAAAAGCCGGTATTTTAAAGCCAGGCGTCCCCTGCATTCTGGCGGCCCAGCCACGCCCGGCGCAAAAACCCTTTACCCAAAGAGCCGCCGATTTGAGTGTTGTCTTGCTGCATGAAGGCAAAGACTGGTCGGCCCGTGTGGCGGGCGGGCATATGGCGGTGACCAGTGGTGGGCGGGTGCGTGAAGATTTGCCGCTTCCCGGCTTGGCGGGCAAGCACCAGCATACCAATGCCGCCCAGGCCATCGCCTGCCTCGACGTTTTGCGGGCCAACGGCTTCGACGTGTCCGATACGGCCATTGCACAGGGCCTTCAGTCGGTCGATTGGCCGGCGCGGCTGCAACACTTGACCGAAGGGCGGTTGGTCGCCTTGCTGCCCGAGGGCTGGGAGCTTTGGCTCGATGGCGGCCACAATCCGGCGGCGGGCAAGGCCATCGCCAGCCAGACCCGCAAATGGCGTGATAAGCCGCTGCATCTGATTTGCGGCATGCTGAAAACCAAAAACCCGGCGGGCTTCATGAAGCCGCTCCTCGGCCGCGCCAAGAGCTTGCAGGCGGTCAGCATCCCCGGCGAACCCAACACCTTAAGTGCCGAAAGAACCGCCGAAACCGCCCGCGCTGTCGGCTTCGAGGCCCGCGAGGCCGAAAACGTCGAAGCCGCGATCCGCCATCTTGTCGAAGCCGATCCGACGCCCAAACGCATCCTCATCTGCGGATCGCTCTATCTGGCGGGCTCTGTGCTGGCGCAGACATAAGAAAACCCCCACCGTTTCCGGCGGGGGTTAAATCATTAAGCCGCAAATGCGTCGTCGCAAACGATGCCGTTTGCTCGGGATTTGCTATTAGATCGACTGCTCGACCCACTCGAAGAGTTTGTTCTTCGGTAGGGCGCCGATTTTGGTTGCCGCCACTTCGCCGCCTTTGAAGATCATTAGGGTCGGAATGCCGCGCACGCCGTACTTGGAGGGCGTGTTGGGGTTTTCGTCGATGTTGATCTTGGCGACGGTGACTTTGTCACCCATTTGAGCGGACAATTCGTCCAGCGCCGGGGCGATCTGCTTGCAGGGTCCGCACCATTCAGCCCAGAAATCCACCAGAACGGGGCCTTCGGCGTTCAGAACGTCGGACTCGAAGCTGTCGTCGGAAACTTGTTTACTCATCGTTTTTCCTTTGTCTCTCCACCCAGGCGCTTGCGATGCATCGCCTAATTTTCATAGCTGGAACGAATCTATGGAGGCGGCGGCCTCCCGTCAAGGAATCACAGTGTCCAAAACGTTCTCGGGCAGTTCCATCAGGCGCGGCCCGTCGGTCCAGAGCAGGGCGCAACGGACGGTTTTATCGGGGTAGAGTTGCGACAAAAGGGCCCGGTAGGCGGCCATCTGTTTAAAGTAAACCTTTGGAACCGCTTCCAC
>CBDUMN010000094.1:0-13443 GCA_965368335.1 uncultured Rhodospirillales bacterium | reverse complement strand
GGATCTTTACGTTGTAATCAACAACTCGCTTCACTGCGACTAAGACTTTCATGGCCGAGTCCAACCTCGTTAACGTTTATTGCAATTTCGCTTTGCGAAAATTAATTTCGCAATCAAGCTAGTCGATAGATTTAGCGAGATCAACGAAAAAATGCCGAACCGACAAACACCTTATCGTTTCAAAGATTAGACCGCCCCGTCCGGTTAGCGGCGCGCGCCGTCGAGACCTCGCCGCAAATAGTCAGCGTCAGTTGGAACGGTTTTTTCAACCTTTCCTGCCTCGTCGCCCTGCAAGGCTCCCTTTTCGTGATGTTGTAAATAAAAAGCCGATCACCGGTATTTTCCGATGATCGGCTTTTCTTTCGACAAGCTTTTCTTTCTATGCGGCTTCGCGGCTTAGCTCGACAAAGCGTTCCAGATGGTGGTCCGTATCGCCCAAATAATGATCAATCATGACCAAGCGCTTGGCGAAATGGGGCACTGCCAACTCCCAGGCCATGCCGATACCGCCATGCATCTGGATACTCTCTTCAGCAACCAACCGGCCAATACGACCGATTTGATATTTGGCTGCCGACAGGGCCTTTTCACGGACCAGCCTATCGCCATCCAAGGCCGCAGCGGCATTGATAACCGACGAACGCGCCTGCTCGATTTCCAGTAGCAACTCGGCCATCCGGTGTTGCAAAGCCTGGAACCGACCGATAGGCGCGCCAAACTGAACGCGGGTGCGCAGATATTCGAGCGTCTGCTCCTTGACGGCTTCCATGGCTCCGAGCGCTTCGGCGCAGAGAGCGAGCACACCCCGGCCGGTGGCGACCTCTAGGGCCTCGTAGGCTTTGCCTTCTTTACCCAGCAAGGCTTCACTGGAAACGGCGACATCTGACAAACGAACGTCGGCAACCCGGCTGCCTTCCGCCGTCGGTGAGACACGAAGCGCAACGCCATCGGCCTTCGGATCGACCAGGAACAGACTAATGCCTTCCTTGTCGCCAATATCACCCGAAGTGCGGGCCGATACGATCAGTTGATTGGCGGTGTCGCCATTTAGGGCGGCGATCTTCAAACCGCTCAAAGTCCAGCCATCACCCGATTTTTCAGCCGTCGTCTCGACGTATTCGAGATCGTAGCGGCTGTCGGGTTCGGCGTGCGCCAAAGTGGCGAGACAGGTTCCGGCCATGATCTCTTCGATCAAATCGCGTTGAGCGCCCTGGCCCAGCTTAGCGATCACCCCACCGGCCAGAACAGCAGATGCGAGAAACGGCTCGACCACCAGGCCTCGACCCAATTCCTCAAACACAACCGCCAGATCGAACCCCTGGCCGCCGAAGCCGCCATCATCTTCACTGAACATTGCGCCAATCAGGCCAAGCTCGGCGAACTGCGCCCAGGTCTCACGGTCAAAACCGGCCTCCGATTGGGCCGCCTCGTTGCGTTTTTCAATGCCGTATTGATTGCGGATAAACCGGTTGATCGTCTCGGCCAGCATCCGGCGGTCTTCGGTATGGTTGAAATCCATGATCGCCCCTCCTTACAAGCCCAAGATCATCTTGCTGATGATGTTTTTCTGAATTTCGTTCGACCCACCGAAAATGGAGAGTTTGCGATTGTTGAAATATTGGGTCGCCGCCGTTTCCGCCAGATGGGGACGGACAGGGAAATCATTGGCGCCGGCCATCAGTTCTTCCGAAGGGAAAGCCAAAGCCTGCGGCCCTAAAGCACGTCGCGTCAGATCGTTTAGCTCCTGGCGAATTTCGGTACCCTTGATTTTGAGCATGGAGCTTTCGGCCCCCGGCACACCGCCGCCCGCCACCTGGGCGATCACGCGTAGGTTGGTGGTTTTCATGGCTTCAAGATCGATCTCGACCTTGGCGACACGCGCGGCGAAAGACGGGTCTTCGGCCAAGGGACGCCCCCGCCGCTTCATGGCTTGTCCCAGCTTTTTCACATGCGCCAGAGCCGCCACCGAGAAACCGACGCCCGCAATATTGGTCCGCTCATAGGTCAGCAAATACTTGGCGTAGGTCCAGCCTTTATTTTCCTCACCCACCAGATTTTCGGCGGGCACGCGAACATCGTTGAAGAAGACTTCGTTGACCTCGTGCGCACCGTCGAGCGTGATGATCGGGCGGACTTCGACGCCCGGCGTATTCATGTCGACCAGCAGGAAGGAAATGCCCGCCTGGGGCTTGGCGCTCGGATCGGTGCGCACCAGACAGAAAATCATGTTGGCGTGCTGACCGAGCGTGGTCCAGGTCTTCTGACCATTGACTACATAGTGATCGCCATCGCGCACCGCCTTGGTTTTGACCGAGGCGAGATCGGACCCCGCTCCCGGCTCCGAATAGCCCTGACACCACCAGTCGGAGCCATCGAGAATGCGCGGCAGGTAGTGTTTTTTCTGCTCTTCGGAGCCGTACTTGATCAGTACGGGGCCGAGCATGTTGACCCCGAAGGGAACGGTCCTTGGCGCATGGGCCACGGCGCATTCCTCTTCAAAAATATGGCGCTGAACCACCGTCCAACCCGGCCCACCCCATTCGACAGGCCAATGGTTGGCGAGCCAGCCCTGTTTGCTTAAGGTGGCGTGCCAAGCTTCCATATCGGCCTTGGTCAGATGACGACCTGTCCGGACTTTTTCAGAGGTCTCCGCATCCAGATTTTTCTTGAGGAAAGACCTGACCTCCTCCTGGAAGGCCAGCTCCTCGGGCGAATAGCGCATATCCATGGGTCAACCGCTCCTGATACTGATCGGCCCGGATCAACCGGCCTTGTTGAGATCGTCGAAGGTTTTACCCTTTTCAACCAACTCGACCAGCAACGGCGAGGGTTGCCAGAAAAACTCGTCTTCCTTGGCAAATTCCCTGATATCGGCCAGCACCTTGTCGAGCCCGATCATGTCGGCATATTTCATCGGACCGCCGCGCCAGCGCGGGAAGCCGTAGCCAAACAGCAGGGTCATATCCACGTCGAGCGGACGCAGCGCGATGCCTTCGTGCACCACATTGGCCCCTTCGTTGATCATGGCGACCATGTAGCGGCGAACGATTTCTTCGGCCGAGAACGACTTGGGCGAAATGCCCTTGCGCTCGCGCTCGGCATCAATGATCGCTTCAATCTCTGGGTCGGGACAACCGCGTGGAGCGCTTTCATCATAGATGTAGAAACCGCGGCCCGTTTTCTGGCCGAACCAGCCCTTTTCGCAGATACGGTCGGAGATATCGACAACGCGTTCACGCGGGTCTCGGGTTGGCGCCTTGCGCTTACGAGTCGCCCAGCCAATATCGAGACCAGCCAGATCGCCCACCTGATAGGGACCCATGGGATAGCCGTAGGCAACCAGCGCCTTGTCGATATCGTAAGGCGATGCGCCGTCTTCCATCAGATAATCGGCGACCTTGCGGTAGTAAGCCAACACCCGGTTGCCGATAAACCCATCGCAAACCCCAGCGCGCACGGCAACCTTGCGCAGCTTCTTGGCCAGCGCAAACGAGGTCGCCGTCACGTCGGCGGCGGTCTTATCGGCCACGACGATTTCAAGAAGCTTCATGATATTGGCCGGTGAGAAGAAGTGTAGGCCGATCACATCCTGAGGCCGCGAGGTCACGGCGGCGATCTCGTTGATATCGAGATAAGACGTGTTGGTCGCCAGGATTGCGCCCTGCTTCATAATCTTATCGAGGGTGGTGAAGACTTCTTTCTTCACGCCCATGTCTTCGTAAACCGCCTCAATCACCAGATCGACATCGGCGAAAACATCATAACTGGTCGAGGTGGAGAATTGCTCGGCCAGAAGCTTATCGCGGGCCTCGGCGGTCATCCGGCCTTTCTTGACGTTACGATCGTAGACCTTGGTCACATTGGCCCGGCCGCGCTCAATGCTTTCATCATCCCGCTCGACCATAATCACCGGATATCCGGCATCAAGCAGAGAAATGGCGATACCCGCCCCCATGGTGCCGCCGCCAATAACGCCGACCTTTTTGATTTCGCGCGGCTCGGCGCTTGCCGCTTCGGGAATTTTGGAGACTTCACGCTCGGAGAAGAAGGCATGGATCAGGCCTTCACGCTGCGACGAATCCATGCACTGGAGGAACAGCTCGCGCTCTTTCGCCATGCCCTCGACAAAGGGAAGCTCAACGGCGGCCTGAGCGGCCTCGACAATGCGGAAAGGCGAGAACAGCCCACGCGCCGTTTTAGCGAGCTTGGCCTCGGCTTCCTTGAAGACATCGGAGTCCTTGGTGACGCCTTCGATCTTGTCGGTCGCATCACAGGACGGGCGAACTCCTTTGCCGTCCGCCAAAAGCTGTTTAGCGAATTCAATACCGGCGGCCACCGAATCACTTCCCTCGACCACCGCATCAACGGCACCAAGAGATTCGGCCTTCTCTGCAGCAATGTGCTTACCCGTCAGCATCATATCAAGCGCGGCTTCAACGCCGATAAGGCGTGGCAAACGCTGCGTACCGCCAGCACCCGGCAGAATTCCCAGATGGACTTCGGGAAGACCGACTTTTGAGCCCTTAAGCGCAACCCGGTAGTGTGCGCCAAGCGCCACCTCGAAACCGCCACCGAGGGCCGTGCCGTGCAACGCAGCGACGACCGGCTTTTCGGCTGCTTCGATACGGGCGACAACGTCGGGCAAAGCAGGTGCTTGCGGCGGCTTGCCGAACTCTCGAATATCGGCCCCGGCAATGAATGTCCGGCCGGCGCAAGCAATAACGGCGGCCTTGATATCCCCATCGGCATTCACTTGGGCAATCGCTTCGTCGATTCCCTGGCGAACGGCCTGGCTCAAAGCGTTAACCGGAGGATTGTCGATTTGAATAACGGCGATATCGCCTTCCTTACGGACACTAACGGGGCTGGACATGACGTCTCCTATGCATTCCAGGTCAAAAACAAGTGGGGGCACCATACACGGACAGAACTCAAATTCCAATATGCAAATTATTATTCCGCTTTGCAAAATTACTGAATTTGCTGTTTAATGCCGAGCTCATAGGCAAGCGTTCGCCGGAAGACCCTGGTTTTCTAAGTTGCACAGCCAGTCAACGCCCCCGGAAACCGCCTTTCGGCGAACGCATTTAGACGTGATGAGACGGCAGTCGAATTTCAATAGGGATACGAAGACCATGACCGACGCATATATCTGTGACGCCATCCGCACTCCCATCGGACGCTACGGCGGTGCGCTTTCTTCCGTCCGCGCCGATGATTTGGCGGCCCACCCTTTAAAGGAGTTGATGGCGCGCAATAAGGATGTCGACTGGGACGCGGTGGACGACATTACCTTTGGCTGCGCTAATCAGGCGGGGGAAGACAACCGCAACGTGGCGCGCATGGCTTCGCTTTTGGCCGGGCTGCCGGTCGATGTTCCGGGCAACACGGTCAATCGGCTTTGCGGTTCGGGCATGGACGCCATCGCCATTGCGGCGCGTTCCATCAAGGCAGGCGAAAACAGCCTTTGCCTAGCCGGAGGTGTTGAGAGCATGTCCCGCGCTCCCTTCGTCATGGGCAAGGCCGATAGCGCCTTTTCGCGCAATGCCGAAATTTACGACACGACCATCGGCTGGCGCTTCGTCAACAAACTGATGAAAAAACAATACGGCGTCGATTCCATGCCCGAAACGGCGGAGAACGTCGCCGAAGATTTCAAAATCAACCGGGCCGACCAGGACGCTTTTGCCCTCCGTTCCCAGGAAAAGGCCGCCGCCGCGCAAGAAGACGGACGCTTAGCCGAAGAAATCGCCCCAGTGACGATCCCGCAACGTAAGGGCGATCCGGTGGTGGTTGAGAAAGACGAACACCCGCGCCAGACAACACTGGAAAAGTTGGCGGGATTGAGAGCCCCCTTCCGTGAGGGCGGTTCGGTGACGGCAGGCAATGCTTCGGGCGTCAACGATGGAGCCTGCGCCGTGATCATCGCCTCCAAAGAAGCGGCCAAACGGCACGGCCTGACCCCCAAGGCCCGCATCCTCGGCATGGCGACGGCTGGCGTGGAGCCGCGCATCATGGGTATCGGCCCGGTTCCGGCATCCGAGAAACTTCTCTCACGCCTCGGCATGACCATCGACCAGATGGACCTGATCGAATTGAACGAAGCCTTTGCCGCGCAAGGATTGGCCTGTATGCGCCAACTGGGCATTGAGGACGAAGACCCTCGGGTCAATCCGCAAGGCGGCGCGATTGCGCTCGGCCATCCGCTCGGCATGAGCGGCGCAAGGCTCGTCACCACGGCCACCTATCAGCTTCAACGCTCTGGTGGCAGGTATGCCCTGACCACCATGTGCATCGGGGTCGGTCAGGGCATCGCCATGGTGATCGAGAGGGTTTAGACGGATACAGGTTCGACCGTTACCGGGATGCCGTTTAACACGGCATTGCCCGATAGCGGATCGAACCGCACGCCTTCAGCGGCGACCGCATTGCTGTTGCCCCCCGGATTTTGCGACGCCACAGACAAGGCGATACCATCGTAATCATGCCCCCAACCGTGAGGGGCGCAGACGACGCCCGGCATCACGTCTTCGGTGATCTCGACTACCATCTCAAACTGCCCCTTCGCTCCTTTGACCCGAGCCTTACCGCCGGTTTCGACACCGACGCCTTGAGCATCCGATGGATGAATTTGCAAAGTGCAGAGGTTCGGGCCCTTGGCCAGAACGGGCAGATTGTGCATCCAGGAATTATTGGTCCTGAGCGCCCGGCGACCGATCATTAAAAGCCCCTGTTTGCCGGACTCACCCAAGAGACTCGCCAAGCGCTTCATATCCGCCAGCAAAACCTCGGGCGCCAATTCGATCTTGCCCGAAGGGGTGCGCAATACTTCAGGAATGCGCGGCGTCAACGCCCCGAGATCGATACCATCCGGAGTATCGATCAGCTTTTGCAGGGTCAATCCATCCGGTTTTTTGCCAAACCCATCGCCATAGGGTCCTGAGCGAATGCCCAGCTCGACCAGGCGGGCCGGACCACTTTTCGCCACCAACGTCTCCAAAATTTCTTTCGGGGCAAAGCTTGCAGCCACCGCATTATCCATGGCTGCAACGCTTTCGTTGGAACCGGAAACGATGGCTGCAAGTTTCAGCAGCACCTCCCACTCGAAGAGTTGTTCGGAGGACTTTTCGAACATCGGCGGCGAGAAACGAGCCGTGTTATGGGTCGCCAACTGATTGAGCGCCGTATCCCAATGCTCTTCTTCCAGCGGCGAAACACCGGGCAAAATCACATCGGCATGGCGGGTCGTTTCATTGAGATAAATATCGAGACTGACCATAAAATCGAGCTTATCCAGCGCTGCCGCCAAAGCCTCGCCACCCGGCGAACTGAGCACCGGATTTCCCGCCACAGTGATGAGCGCGCGGACCTGCCCCTCACCGGGCGTTTCGATCTCCTCGACCAGACAGGCGGCGGGGAACTCTCCGGCCACCTCGGGATGTCCGCCAACCCGGCTTTTATGGCGGCCCGTGATGATGCCGCGACCGACGCCCGGCTTGCCCCGCGTATTGGCGGCGAAGGCCGCCGCTTTGGGGAACATAGCCCCGCCTTCACGGTCGAGGTTGCCGGTCAGCACGTTAATAACATCAACCAGCCAGCTATTGAGTGTGCCGAATTCCTGGGTGCAGGTGCCAATCCGGCCATAGACGGCGGCGCGTTCGGCCCCGGCGATATCGCGGGCGATCTGTCGGATGGTTCCCGCACCCATCCCGCACCGCTCGGCAACCGCTTCCGGGGTAAAGCTCGAAATGGCGGCTTCAACCTCGGACACACCGATCACATGACCTTTCAACCGTCCCAGGTCTATGAGTCCTTCAGCAAACAACGTCTGTGCGATGGCGGCGAGGAAAAGGCCATCGGCGCCCGGCTTGATGGCATGGTAGGCATCTGCCGCCTTGGCCGTTTCGCTGCGCTTGGGATCGATCACCACCATCCGGCCACCCCGCGCCTGCAAAGCCTTCAAACGTCCACGGAAATCGGCCACCGTCCAGATGCTGCCGTTGGAAACCAGGGGATTGCCGCCCAAAACCAGCAAATAGTCCGTCCGGTCAATATCGGGAACGGCGATGGACAGCCAGGAGCCGAACATCAACCCGGAGGAAAGCTGCTTGGGCATTTGGTCGAGGGTGCTGGCGGTAAAGATATTCTTGGAACCGATGGTCTTGCGCAAAACGCCGCCGTAGAGCCCCAACGAGGCTTTGTGGGCGCCGGGATTGCCGCTGTAGGTGGCGACGGCGTCCTTGCCGTACTGTTGAAGGATCGGCGGTAGGCGCTTAGCAATCTCGGCAAAAGCCTCGTCCCAGGTCGCTTCGACAAAGACTCCATCCCGCTTGATCAACGGTGCTTTCAAGCGGTCGGGATCGTTGTGCAGGTCTTTGAGTGCGATCCCTTTGGGGCAAATAAATCCATAACTGAAAACGTCCCCCTTATTACCCCGCACCGAAACGATTTCAGCGCCGTCGAGGGTAAATTCCAGCCCACAGGTCGCCTCGCAAACCGAACAGATCCGATACCGTTTTTCCGTCATGCCGCCCATCCACTTTTTAACATTGAGTATGTTTTTCCTCCCTGTCAGCTATTGCCCGTCCGATTGAAAGTCAAGGTTACAATGAGGCCCCCACGTCATGTGCGCCTTGAACCGACAACCCCGCCTTCACATCTAAAGACGGCAAAAAACGGGAGAAAGCCAATGCTCGCCAGGATCGGACTGCTTGCCGCCCTCATGGTTTCCACCTCCTTGACCGCCTGGGCCGATGACAACCATACCCCCATCGGAGATGGCGTCGACGATCTACCGCTGTTCGACGCCCATATTCACTACAAGCAACCGGCTTGGGAGCCTTTTCCGCCTGAGACGGTGCTCAAACTGATGGATGGGTCCGGCGTCGCCATGGGGCTGGTTTCGTCCACCCCCGACGAGGGCACCATCAAGCTCTGGCAATATGCGCCTAACCGGATCGTCCCTGAGCTTCGCCCCTACCATGGAGCCGCCGGATCGGGAAACTGGACCAAAGCCCCCGGCATGTTCGACTATCTCAAGGAACGCCTGGAAGCCTATCCCCACCAAGGCATCGGCGAATTCCATCTCCACGGCGTTGACCCGAGCGACGAAACTTTGCTCAAAAAGATCGCCCAAACGGCAATTGAAAAAGACCTCTACATCCATGTGCATTCCGGCAAGGCCCCGGTCGATTTTCTTTTCGGGCTGGAACCAAACTTAAAAATTATCTGGGCCCATGCGGGCATGACCGAACCGGCCAATGTGGTCGAAGCAATGATGGAAAAGTACGACCGGCTCTACGCCGACACGTCCTACCGCGAAACCGATATCCTGGCCCATGACGGCTCCATTCAGGACGACTGGCGGCGGGTTCTGGAACGCTTTCCCGAGCGTTTCATGGTCGGCTCGGACACCTGGATCAACGGCCAGTGGGAAGCCTATGAAGAACTGATCGCACTCAACCGCAAATGGCTCCGCCAGTTCCCCCGCCCTATCGCCGAACAAATCGCCTACAAAAACGCCGAACGCCTTTTCGGCCGCAAGGTAGAGCGGAGCTTGTTGGGCAGGCGGTAGCTTTCGGCGCAATCTAACCTAATTCAGTGCCCCAGAAAGAAAATAGGATAATTTTCTTGATATTTGCACTGTGTTCATCTAATGTTCTTTCTTATTTAAAAGAGGCTCGGGCGGTCTTTGACCATAACCTACATGGGCCCTTTCATGCCGGCCGCGCCCGCTTGGGCCGGTACCGGGGGACGCCCCGTACGCCGATAACCCAATAAGCGGATAACGCTCCACCAGAAATTCAAACTTCGTTTGTTCGGCCGACTTTTTGTTGGCCGGGACGGTTGAGCTTTTGCAATTTCCGAGGAACATGCGCCGTTCCTCGGAGAACCAAGGAACAATCTAATATCTGAGAAATACAAACTCAAATCAACGCTTGGCCGGTCATACAATGTCGATCCCAATGATGTTTTAACCGTCAAAAAAGCCCTGAATAATCTCGGTTACTACGAAGAGCCTGAGTGGGGAATAACACCATATCCCGACAACGACCTATTCAAAGGCATTGAGGGATTCCAGAAAGACTACAAGTTAAAAGTCGATGGGCTCATGAAGCCCAATGGCCCAACAGAAAAAGAATTGGCGGCACAGTCACACCGATATGTCTGTACCAAGTGCACAGCCTTTCATGGAGGGGTATTTAGCCCTTACTTTTGTTCCGACTGCTACACCAAAATGAACTCATAAATAGGAAAGGGTGAGAAATATATCAGCTTTCTCGCCCTTCCACTTCAAAGAATCGATCAATGAAAACCTTGATATCTTTATCGTCATACCCGAGCAAACGACCTATTTCCCTCTCAATTTTCGGGCTTGTTTTCTCGCCCTTGCCATATAAGCAATGGTTGAGATGAGAGAGCTTATCAATTCGTGGCTCCTCTCCAGGAATTGCATAGTAGACATAGCGAGAAGGAAGCCAGTTTCCATTTGAACTCTCAATCACCTCTTCTCGCTTAATGATCTCACCTGAAAGTACATAGGGCTCAAAGTCTTTCTCTGGCCATTCAAAAGATGCGGGAATTACATCCGAGAACATGGCTGCTGGTTTTTTACCAGCCAGCATGAGCTCAAGTTCACGCCCTTCATGAGGGCCAATTTCTGGTGGAATTTCATCATTGATCATCAAGACACTAGAAAGGCCTTATGTAGAATCGTCAAGCATGAGGAATTTAATAGATAAAAATGCCCCACCCATCTAAAATGAGAGCAACTAACGTCCACAAACAATTTTAAATTGCATGCCGCTTTCAGCTCCATTTTTAAAACGCATCACTCTCTTGCCGGAAAAAGCAGACAAGGATGCCTTTCCGTTTGAGCATTTGACATTCCTCAAGGACCTTGAGTTTCAACTCGATTTCACCACGCCGATCACCATCTTAGTCGGCGAGAACGGATCGGGAAAATCGACGTTGATGGAAGCCATCGCCGTAATGTGCGGGTTTCATCGTGGTGGTGGCAGCGAGATGCATCAACTGCACGGGGTGGATGACGGGATGGCTTCAGCCTTGCCTACGGCCCTACGCCCCTCTTGGCTGCCTAAGGTTAACAAGGGATGGTTCTTTCGCTCTGAAAGCTTCTTTGATATCGCGCGTTATGTGGACACGGAAGGATCCCCCATCCAGTTCTATGGTGGTAAAGAACTCCATGCTCAAAGCCACGGGGAGTCTTTCCTGTCTCTGTTTGGCCATCGATTGGGCAATGAAGGGCGCGCCATATATCTGATGGACGAGCCGGAAACCGCCCTGTCACCGCAACGGCAATTGGCCTTTCTCCGTATTCTCAGGGACTGGGAACTCTCCGGCAATGTGCAGGTCATCATGGCGACCCACTCGCCGATTCTGATGAGCTATCCAGGCGCGCGCCTGATCAGTTTTGATGGAGGTGAGCTCACCGAAACGATACCGGAGGAAACGGAACACTACCGCGTCACGAAAGCCTTCCTCGGCAATCCCCAACGCCATCTTGAGGAATTGTTCAGAGAGGAAGATTGAGACGGGAAAAAATGGTGGGTCCTGTAGGACTTGAACCTACAACCAGACCGTTATGAGCGGCCGGCTCTAACCAGTTGAGCTAAGGACCCACCGTGCGCCGGTTGGCGACGCAGCTTGATAGCAGATGAAAAAAGGCGGGAAAAGTCTTTCCCGCCTCCATCTGTGTTTATTTCCACCGTTTTTAGTGATCGAGGAAGCTGCGCAGCTTGCGTGAGCGGCTCGGGTGCTTGAGCTTGCGGAGCGCCTTGGCCTCGATCTGCCGGATACGTTCGCGAGTGACCGAGAACTGCTGGCCGACTTCTTCGAGCGTGTGGTCGGTGTTCATGCCGATGCCGAAGCGCATACGCAAGACCCGCTCTTCACGCGGCGTGAGCGAACCGAGAACCCGCGTCGTGGTTTCACGCAGGTTGCCCTGGATCGCCGCATCGAGCGGCTGCACGGCGTTCTTGTCTTCGATGAAATCGCCCAGGTGGCTGTCTTCCTCGTCGCCAATCGGCGTTTCGAGGCTGATCGGCTCTTTGGCGATCTTGAGAACCTTGCGGACCTTCTCAAGCGGCATATTGAGCTTTTCGGTCAGCTCTTCCGGGGTCGGTTCACGGCCGATTTCGTGGAGCATCTGGCGGCTCGTGCGCACCAGCTTGTTGATGGTTTCGATCATATGGACCGGGATACGGATGGTCCGCGCCTGATCGGCGATGGAGCGGGTGATGGCCTGACGAATCCACCAGGTCGCATAGGTCGAGAACTTATAGCCACGCCGGTATTCGAACTTATCGACCGCCTTCATCAGGCCGATGTTGCCTTCCTGAATGAGGTCGAGGAACTGCAGGCCGCGGTTGGTGTATTTCTTGGCGATGGAAATCACCAGGCGCAGATTGGCCTCGATCATTTCCTTCTTGGCCTTGGAGGCCTCGCGCTCACCTTTCTGGACGGTCTGGACAATGCGACGAAATTCAGAGATCGGCATGCCCACCGCGCCGGAAATTTCGGCAATAGACTCGCGTAGCTTAACAATATCGTCGGTATAACGCTCGACGTAGTTTTTCCAGCCCTTACCCGACAGTTCACCAACCCGTTCGATCCAGTTGGGATCGAGCTCGTGGCCGTAATACTGCTCAAGGAAATCTTCGCGCTTGACCTTGACCTTGGTGGCCAGACGCAACAACCGACCTTCGAGCCCCATCAGGGCCTTGTTGAGAATGTAGAGGTGCTCGACAAGCTCTTCGACGCGGGCGTTGTTGAGGTGAACGTCCTCCATCAAGACCACCAGTTCGTGGCGGATCTTGTCGTACCGCTTCTCCATCTTATCGGGAACGGCATTGCCTTTGTTGAGGTGTTCGAGGCGCTGTTCCTGAAGCTTATGCAGCTTGTCGTAGAGGGCGGCGATCTTCTCGAAGGTTTCGATCACCTCAGGCTTGAGCTTGGCCTCCATGGCGGCGAGAGAAAGGCTGGCTTCGCCCTCTTCATCGTCGTCGGCATCCGACTCGCCGGAGGACTCTCCGTCTTCGCCCTCTTCACTGCTCTCGGTCTCTTCACCGTCCTCAGCCTCTTTGGCCTCGGCCTCGTCAGCAGGTGCTTCCTGTTCGACGGGAGCCGCTTCCTCGGAAGCGGCGGCTTCGGCGTTTTCTCCGCCTTCGCCTTCTTCTTCCTCGTCGTCGTTCATCCCATTGGGACCACCGCCGTAGGTGGTCTCCAAATCAATGATATCGCGAAGAAGCATCTTTTCTTCGATCAGGGCGTCGTGCCACTCGACGATGGAGCGGATGGTCAGCGAACTTTCGCACAAGCCGCCAATCATCATCTCACGGCCCGCCTCGATGCGCTTGGCGATGGCGATTTCACCTTCCCGCGAGAGCAACTCGACGCTGCCCATTTCGCGCAGATACATGC
>CBDUMN010000093.1:0-13558 GCA_965368335.1 uncultured Rhodospirillales bacterium | reverse complement strand
AACCATGCCAACCCCAACCATATGATCCTGGTCGATTGCCTGACCCTCTGGCTGTCCAACCTGATGGAAGACGGACGGGATATCGATGTGGAAACCGCCGAACTTTGTGCGGCCTTGAAGGCGGCGAAAGGATCGGTAACGCTGGTGTCGAACGAGGTGGGGATGGGAATCGTCCCCGACAATGCCCTGGCGCGTGATTTCCGCGACCATCAGGGGCGGCTCAATCAGGCCGTCGCCGCCGCTGCCGATAGGGTGGTTTTCGTTGCCGCTGGATTGCCGCTGACTTTGAAGGATGAAGCATGAAGAAAATACCCGCCACTGTGATCACCGGATTTCTCGGCGCCGGAAAAACGACCCTGATCCGTCACATGCTTGAAAACGCCAAGGGGCGACGCATCGCGTTGGTGATCAACGAGTTCGGCGATATTGGCATGGACCGCGATATTCTCAAAGGCTGCGGCCTGGAAGATTGCGACCTGGAGGGTGAAAACGGCGGCGACGTGATCGAACTGGCTAACGGCTGCATCTGTTGTACGGTGGCCGATGAGTTCCTGCCGACCATCGAAGCCCTGTTGGAGCGTCCCGAACCGCCTGAGCATATCGTCATTGAGACCTCTGGGCTGGCTTTGCCCAAGCCGTTGGTCAAGGCCTTCAACTGGCCGGAAGTGCGGTCCCGCGTGACCGTTGACGGCGTGGTTGCTGTGATTGATGCGGACGCTTTTGCCGCCGGACGTTTTGCCACTGACGAAGCCGCCCTTCAAGCTCAGCGCGAGGCCGATGAAAGTCTCGATCACGACAACCCCTTAGAAGAGGTGTTCACCGACCAACTCAACTGCGCCGACATGGTGCTTTTAAACAAGGCCGATCTGCTGGAAGAGGCGACGCTGAAAGTCGTACATGATGATCTGATCGCCAAATTGCGTGATGGCGTAAAGGCCATTCCGACCAGTCATGGCAAGGTGGAGCCGGAGGTTCTCCTGGGGTTGGAGGCGGCCGCCGAGGACGATCTCGATGCCCGACCTTCTCATCATGACGGCCCGCACGACCATGACCATGACGATTTCGATAGCTTCGCCCTGACGTTCGGAGACATTGTCGACCCGGAAGCCTTCGAGGCTAAGGTGCTGGCCGCCGTCAAGGACCACGATATTTTGCGCATCAAGGGTTTTCTGCATGTGCCGGGCAAACCCATGCGTCATGTGATTCAGGGTGTCGGCGCACGCATTCAGCGTTACTACGACCGTCCTTGGAGCGGTGCAGAACCCCGCGAAAGCAAGCTGGTGGTGATTGGCCAGCACGGGATGAACCAAAGCGCCATCGAGGCGGTGCTCAAGTAAAATGCACCTTCTCGCCGCACAGCCCGGCGCAGTCGCCGACGGATCGGAAGCCATCGACCTGGGCCAGACGCCCGGCGATCTGGTGGTGATTTCGGCGGCCGATACGGAACTGGCCTGTCTGGCGGCGGCGCAGCGTAGTATTGTCGAAAGTGATTCCGCCGCGCCCAGCCTGAGGCTGGCTTCTCTGCTCCACCTCGGCCACAACATGTCGGTCGATCTCTACGTGGAAGACATCATCGCCAAGGCCAAGCTGGTGGTGGTGCGGCTGCTGGGCGGTCACAGCTATTGGCCTTATGGCGTCGAACAGATCGCCGGGGTTTGCCGGGAAAAAGAAATTCCCGTCGCCTTTTTGCCCGGTGACGACCAGCCGGACGCCGAGCTTTCCGCCTTTTCCTCTCTCGGTCTTGAAGCCCAACATCGCCTTTGGCGCTACTGTGTCGAGGGGGGGCTTGAAAACGCTATCAGTTTCCTGGGCTACTGCTGGGACCTTATGGGCGGCGAAGGCCGCTGGGAGGAGCCCAAACCCTTGATGAAAGCGGGGCTCTATTGGCCGGGTCGAAAGATCACGATGCTCGAAGACCTCAAACAAGAGTGGGGTGAGGGGCACCCGGTTGTTTCTTTGGTTTTCTACCGGGCTTTGGTGCAGGCTGGAAACCTCAAACCCATCGATGCTTTGATTGAGGCCTTGAGGGCCGAGGGACTCAATCCACTACCGTTATTTGTCGCCAGTCTTAAGGATGGGGTTTCGGCGGAAATTGTTGAGGCCCTGTTTGATGAAACTGCACCCGATGTGATCCTCAACACCACGGCTTTTGCCGTTTCGGCTCCTGGAAAGGCGCGCAGCAAAACACCGTTCGATCAGGCCGATTGCCCAGTGTTGCAGGTGGTGCTCTCGGGTGGCAATGAGGAAGGCTGGCGGGAAATGTCGACGGGTTTGAGCGCTCGGGATATCGCCATGAATGTCGCTCTGCCCGAAGTGGACGGGCGGATCCTGAGCCGTGCGGTATCGTTCAAAGGTCTGGAAGAGCGGGACGACCTGACGGAAATCGATATCACGGCCTATCAGCCGGTGGCCGACCGTATTGCCTTTACCGCCAAGCTGGCTGCCGCCTGGGCGCGGCTGAGGCAAACCCCAGCTAAGGATCGTCGGGTGGCGGTGATCCTTGCCAACTATCCTAACCGGGATGGGCGGTTGGGCAACGGCGTCGGGCTGGATACGCCCGCCGGATCGGTCGAGGCGATCAAGGCGCTGGAGGCCAACGGCTACAAGGTGGAAGGCGCGCCTGAAACGGGCGATGAGTTGGTCGAGCGACTGCGGCAGGGACCGACCAACGATCTGACCGCCCGGTATGCCCGTAAGATCGACCAAAGCCTTTCCATGGCGGATTATCAGATGTTTTTCGCTGGGCTTCCCGAGGCGGTGCAGCGGGCCGTCACCGAGCGTTGGGGAGCGGCGGAGAGCGATCCCTTCTTTTTGCCGGGTGAGGTGGACTGCGGCCGTTTTGCTCTCTCTGCCTATCGCTGCGGCAATCTGATCATCGGCTTGCAGCCGGCGCGGGGTTACAACATCGACCCGGAAGCCACTTATCATGATCCAGACTTGGCGCCGCCCCACGGATACCTGGCTTTTTATGCCTGGTTGCGCCACGACTTCGATGCCCATGCGGTGATCCATATGGGCAAGCACGGCAACCTTGAATGGCTGCCCGGCAAGTCGCTGGCCTTGTCCAACGAGTGCTTCCCCGAAGCCGTGCTTGGGCCCTTGCCCCATCTCTATCCTTTCATCGTCAACGATCCGGGCGAGGGCGCCCAGGCCAAGCGTCGGGCCCAGGCTGTGATTGTCGATCACCTGACGCCGCCGCTCACCCGGGCTGAAAGTTATGGTCCCCTGCGCGATCTGGAGTTGCTGGTCGATGAATACTTCGAGGCTGCCAGCGTCGATCCGCGCCGCTTGAAGGTGTTGAAGAAAGAAATTCTCGCCCTTTCCTATGCCAGCGGTTTGGCCGAAGACTGCGGCATCGGTGCGCAGGACCCGGAAGACGAAGCGCTGCAAAAGCTCGACAACCATCTCTGTGAACTCAAGGAACTGCAAATCCGCGATGGTCTGCATATCTTCGGGCGCGCCCCGGAAGGGCGGCAGCTGACCGACCTGCTGGTCGCCCTCTTGCGCGTTCCCCGGGGTAAAGGGGAGGGGGGCGACGCCTCGCTGCTGCGGGCTTTGGCCGATGATCTGGGCCTGGGTTTCGATCCGCTTGATTGTGAAATGGCCGCTCCTTGGGGTGGTCCGACCCCGGATCGTCTGCAACAACATGGCGCCGACCGTTGGCGCACCCAGGGCGACACGGTGGAGCGGCTGGAAGCGCTGTCGACGGCTTTAGTCTCGGGTGCTCAAAAGCCCGCTGAAAATTGGCGGCGGACAAAGCAGGTCCTTGCCCAGCTTGAAGAGAGTATCCGGCCCTCGGTGATTGCCTGCGGCGAGAGTGAAATCGATGGTCTGTTGGCCGGGCTCAATGGAAGGTTTGTCGAGCCCGGTTCTTCGGGTGCGCCGACGCGGGGCCGTCCCGACGTTTTGCCGACGGGGCGCAACTTCTATTCGGTGGATACTCGCACGGTTCCCACCCCTGCAGCCTGGACGCTGGGCTGGAAATCGGCCTCCCTGATGATCGAGCGCTACGTGCAAGAGCACGGTGATTGGCCGCGCTCCATGGCGCTGACCGCCTGGGGGACATCCAACATGCGGACCGGTGGCGACGATATCGCTCAAGGTTTGGCCTTAATGGGTGTGCGGCCCACCTGGGATACGGTATCGCGCCGGGTGACCGGGTTTGAAATTTGACCCGCCGAGGTTCTGGACCGTCCAAGGGTCGATGTGACCTTGCGGATTTCCGGTTTCTTCCGCGATGCCTTCCCCGGCTTGATCGACCTGTTCGATTCAGCCGTCCGGGCGGTTTCCGAACTGGATGAGCCCGACTCCATCAACTTTCTCGCCGAAAAAGTTCGAAAAGAACGGCAGAGTCTTGAAGAGAAAGGACTCTTGCCTGAAGAGGCGATGAAACAGTCCGGCTACCGGGTTTTCGGCTCCAAGCCGGGAGCCTACGGTGCGGGGCTTCAGGCATTGATCGATGAGAAGGGTTGGGAAACCGATGCCGATCTCGCCAAGGCTTATGTGGCCTGGGGCGGATACGCTTATGGGGCGGGTGAAGAAGGAAAACCGGCGCACGGCCGCTTTGAGCAACGCTTGGCGGGCGTCGATGCGGTGGTCCAGAATCAGGACAACCGCGAGCACGACATTTTGGATTCTGACGATTACTACCAGTTCGAAGGCGGTATGACGGCGGCTGTGCGGACCCTCAAAGGGGAGCAGCCGGAGGTTTTCCACAACGATCATTCAAGGCCCGAGACCCCGAAAGTTCACAAATTGGATGAGGAAATTGCTCGTATCGTTAGGGGGCGTGCGGCAAACCCTAAGTGGATTCAGGGGGTTATGAGGCACGGTTACAAGGGTGCTTTCGAGATGGCGGCTACGGTCGACTATCTTTTCGCTTTTGCCGCCACGGCCAGATGTGTGCGGGACCATCACTTTGACTTGCTGTTTAAGGCCTATCTGGAAGACGACGAGGTGCGTCAATTCCTTGAAGAAAACAATCCGGCGGCCCTGCGCGAAATGGTCGACCGCTTCGCCGAGGCCTTAGAGCGCCAGCTCTGGCAACCCCGCTCCAACAGCATCCGCGCAACGCTTGAGGAATTGAAATAGATCGTCATGCCCGCATTCTCGGGCACGACGGTGTTTGTTTACCCTAAAGCGTAAAGTGGGTTTCGACGAAGGCGTCGATTTCGTCTTCGCTCCAGCCTTTCGATGCGAGGTTTTCACGGATCGCCATGACATCCACGTTGGGATAGGTGTGGCAGTCTTCCAGCGTATGCTTGTCGGCATCGATGATACGGAAATCGTAGGCCCGTTCCTTGCTGGCGAAGACGTCGTATTCCAGCACCTGATCCACTTCGTTGTTGGGCAGGTAGGTGAGAATGCGCGGCTTGATGTCGTAGAGCTTGGAGGGGTCGATGTAGTCCGACGCCGCGACGATCAGTTCGTCGCCCTTCTGACAGGTCCGCGCCGCCGCGCCGTTCAGTACGCAGCACTGGGAGCCGGGCTCGCCATGAATGACGTAGGTGGAGATACGCGCGCCGCTTGACTTGTTCCAGATCTCGACGAATTCCAGCGGGTAGATGCCCGCCATTTCGCACTGCTCGGGGTCGAGTGTGATGGAGCCGTGGTAGTTGAGGTCGGCTCCGGTCACCCGGAGTCCGTGGAGCTTGGCGCGTACGATCTTGATCATCTCGGTCCGGTCCCATTCGCGGTTGCGGGCATTCAAACAGTTGAACCGATTTCATAATCCCCTAGAAGGCAAGGCGCAACCGTTCATGGGATTCCGTTTGGCGGTTTTTCACCGGAGGGCTTAACCGAAACCGTGCAGTCGAGGGCCGTTTTCCTTGAGCCAGCGGCGATGGCGGTCGGCTTTGGGGACCAGAGACCGCAGAACGTCCCAATAGGCGGGGCTGTGGTTGTGGTGAACCAAATGGGCCACTTCGTGGGCGGCAACGTAGTCGAGCACCTCGGGTGGGGCCAGCACCAAACGCCAGGAAAACGAAAGGTTGCCGTTAGCCGCGCAGGAGCCCCAGCGGGAGTGGGTATCGCGCAGGGTAATGCGGCCGGGTTTTCGATCTACTTTTTCGGCATGGGTCTGGACGCGGGGAACAATTTCTTCCCGCGCCCTTTTTTTAAGAAAATCGGCGACCCGTCGGGGCAGGAATTCGGGCCGTCCGGCCACCTGGATTTCACCGCCTTCGACCCAGGCGGTTCCGCGTTTGTCCGGGCAATGGCGGATGATGTGGTCAATCCCTAAAAGGGGCACTGTTGCGCCGTCAGTAAAAGGAATACTTTCGGGCAATCGTTCAAGTCGCCCGGCGATCCAGTCGGCCTTGCTTTTGGCGAACCTCAGACCTTCGGATTCAAAGGCTCCTTTGGGCAGGGTGACGACCGCGCCGCCGGTCTTCGAGTCGAGGCGCAGGATCAATCGTTTGGCTTTGGCGTTACGGCGGAAGGTGAGTGGAACGGATTGGCCGCCGATAATCAGTCTTCCCGTCATCGCTCTAGCGTATCCAATCGATGACGTAGTCGTCCCAATCGCCCGCGTCGCGCTCGGAAATCACCCGGTCTTTGACCGATTGGTGGCATTGGTGGATGGTTTGGTGGTCGCCCGATACCAGATGATGCCAGTCGGGCAGGTCTTCACCTTCGTGGATGAGCAGATAGGCGCAGGTTTTGGGCAGCCAAGCCAACTGGCCGACGTTTTTGGCCTCAAGCGCCACGCAGTCGGGCACCAAGTCGCGGCGTTCGGGATAATTGGTGCAGGTGCAGGTTTCCAGGTCGAGCAACCGGCAAGCCACCGAGGTATAGGTGATTTCACCTGTGTCGTCGTCAATCAACTTGGCGAGGCAGCACTTGGCGCAGCCATCGCAGAGGGATTCCCATTCTTCGCGTGACATTTCACGAAGGCTTTTGGTCTTCCAGAAGGGCTCAGAAGGATTTGCCATGGCTCGACTTTAAAGACGGAAAAGCCCGGGTCAAGCCCGGGCATTGTCCAAAATGTTTTCCGGTCGGCGCTAGGCGTTGTCCCGGATGAACTTGGAGAGGAGCGGGACGATTTCGTCGCGCCAGCGGCGGCCGTTGAAAATCCCGTAATGCCCGACGCCTTTCTGCGTGTATTTGATCCGCTTGGAGTCCGGGATGTTGGGGCAGAAGTCGTGGGCGGCGTGGGTCTGTCCCTGACCGGTTATGTCGTCGCGCTCGCCTTCCACCGTCATCAGGGCGGTGTTTTGAATGGCGTGGGTGTCGACTTTGCGGCCGTGACTGACCATTTCGCCCTTCGGCAGGGCATGATCCATGAATACGGTCTTGACGGTTTCAAGATAGAACTCGGCGGGCAGATCCATCACGGCGAGGTATTCGTCGTAAAATTCCCGGTGGGCCGCTGCGCTGTCGCCGTCGCCCTCGATCAGATGCTGGAACATCTTCTTGTGAGCGTCCACATGACGGTCCAAATTCATGCTGATAAAGCCGCCCAACTGCATAAAGCCCGGATAGACCCGGCGCATAAAGCCCGGATAGTAATAGGGGACGGTGGCGGTGACGTTCTTCTCGAACCACTCGATGCTGTTTTTATGAGCGTATTCGTTGACCTCGGTGGGGCTCACCCGGGTATCCATGGGGCCGCCCATTAACGTCATGGTGCGTGGTTGACGCCGACGCTGATCTTCAGCCATTAAGGCGACCGCAGCCATTACCGGAACGCCGGGCTGGCAAACGGCCAATACGTGGACGTCAGGGCCGAGCATTTCCATGAAATTGATTACGTAATCGATATAGCCATCCAGACCGAAGGGGCCAGCGGCGGCAGGGACGTTGCGGGCGTTGATCCAATCGGTGATATAGACATCGTGTTCGGGCAGCAGTTCTTGGACCGTGCCGCGCAGCAGCGTAGCGTAGTGGCCGGAGAGTGGCGCAACGATCAATACTTTGGGATCTTCGCGCTCCGTATCGCGTTTGAAATGCAGCAGATTGCAGAAACGGTGGGCGAGTACGATCTGTTCTTCAACTGCTACTTCCAGGCCGTCGACGAAGGTCGTGTCGAGACCGAATTCTGGCTTAGCGTAATGTTTGAGCGCCCGGTTGACCAACTCGGCGCTGGCCGCCATGGAGCGACCATAGTGGGTGTAGGAAACCGGCAAGAACGGATGACGGAAAATTTCCATGGCCGCTTCGCTCATCATGCGAATGGGATGGGACATCGCGTTCTTAAATTCATGCAGATGGTAGAGCATCTTTTCCTCAAGTCCGCTTTTTAATAAAAGCGGGTCGCCGTTAAGCTTTTTTCAGCCCAGAGACACTGGAACAGATCAAAAGTACCATTTTTTTTGTGCAGCGCAACAAAAACTATTGTGACAGCAATTTGGAGAGGATTAATTTTTATCGATCAGGTGGATGAAAGACCCTGAAATCAAGCCGTTGGAAAGGCCGGCGGAGCCTAAAGGCGATTTTGCCGCATTTGCGGTATCGAAAAGTGGAGCGCCGTCTTCTTTCAGGATGCTCGCGTAATGGAACTCATGGCCCCTAAAGGATGTTCCGGCGGAGCCCAGAACCCCGTCACGCTGTAAAATCGCCCGGCGATAGCCCAGGTGAAGCTTGCGTTTGGCAAAGCTGGTTTCGAGCTTGAGGAGCCCGGCCATTTTGTGGGCCGCGCCGTCCGCATCGACCAGAGTTTCGCCCAACACCATGTAGCCGCCGCATTCGCCGAAAATCGGTTTATCCGCTTGGGCTGCTTGACCTAGGCCCGAAAGAAAACGCTTATTGCCCGCCAGACGCCCGGCATGGAGTTCCGGGTATCCGCCGGGCAGATAGACGGCATCGCAATCTGCGCCAGGCGCTTCGTCGGCCAAAGGAGAGAAAGGCAAGAGTTCCGCTCCTACGGCGCGCCAGCTTTCTTTGATCAGGGGATAAGAAAAGCGGAAGGCCTGGTCTTCCGCGATGGCTATGCGCTGGCCCAGAGGGGGGAGGAGGTCGCCCTCTTCTTTTGCCGTGAGTTTGGCCGGGCGGGCGAGGGCCTGGAGGCGCTCCATGTTGAGATGGGCGGCCATTTGATTGGCTGCATCGTCGAGAAAGGCTTCAAGGTCATCGTGTTCGCTGGCTTGCACCAACCCTAAATGACGCTCTGGGAGAGTCAGCCCTTTGCGCCGGGGCAGACAGCCGATGACGGCAAGTTCGGGCAGGGAGGCGGCCATGGCATCGCGCAAAATCCGCTCGTGCGCCTCGCTGCCTACCTTGTTGAAAATCACCCCCGCCACTTCGACCCCCGTCCGGTGTGAGGCGAACCCACGCACCACGGCGGCGGCCGATCCGGCCTGCGCCCCCGCATCGACCACCAGAACCACCGGCCAACCGGTTAGCTGCGCCAGATGAGCGGTTGACCCATCCGCCGTGTCGCCGTCGGAGACGAAAGCGCCGTCGAACAATCCCATGACGCCTTCGCAAACCACGAAGTCGGCGCCGCCACCGGTCCATAAGAGACTTCGGGCGAGGGTTTCGGGGCGCATGGCCCAGGGGTCCAGGTTGAAACAGGCGCGCCCGGTTGCGGCGGCGTGAAAGGCCGGGTCGATATAGTCGGGGCCTGTTTTGGCCGAGGCGATGCTCACGCCCGAGCGAGCCAGATGGCGCAACAGCCCAAGCGTCACCAAAGTTTTGCCGCTGCCCGATGAGGGGGCGGCGACGATGAGGCCGGAAACCGTCTGGGAACGGCTCACGGCCGTTTGCCGGCCTTGATTTCGCGAATGCGTTTGGCCATGGCCTCGGGTGTAATGCCATGGGCGAACTTGGTGAGGAATTTTCCGTCAGGTCCCATAAGCAACATGCTGGCCGTGTGATCCATGATGTACTGATCTTTTTCCATGCCCGGCTCGGTGACTTTCTCGTAGCGGATTTTATATTTCTTGGCGACGCCTTCGGTCATGGCGGGCGTTCCGGTCAGTCCGATGAGAGAGGGGTGAAAGTTCGCAACGTAATCGGCCATAACCGGTACCGTATCGCGGGCCGGATCGACGGTGACGAATAGAGGGACGATATCTTGTGCGTCATCGCCCAATAAATCGAGGGCGTCGCTGATTGTCTGAAGGCCGGTGGGGCAGATGTCGGGGCAGAAAGTGTAGCCGAAATAATAGATTTGAAAACGCCCCATGAAATCCACATTGGTGACCACTTTGCCGTGGTGATCCGTCATGATGAAGGAGCCACCGGGCATCTTTGCCTGCCCCTCGAAAGACGTGAAGACGAGGAAGATAAAAGTGAAAAGAATGGCGAATGGACGCATGGTTTAACCTTCTTTCCCAGCCAGGATGGCTTTCAGCCGCTCAGCCATTTTTTGCGGGTCGTAACCGTGAGGGAAGTGTTTGACGAACTGTCCGTCGGGTCCCATCAGGTAGGTGATGGAGGTGTGGTCCATCAGATAGGCATCCTCATCCCCGCCTTCCTCGACCACTTTTTTAAAGTAGGCCCGGTAGGCTTTGGCTGCGGCATAGACCTGATCCTTGGTGCCGGTCAGGCCGACCAATTTGGAATGGAAGTTGGGGACGTATTCTTTCATCACTTCCGGCGTATCCCGCTCGGGATCCACGGTGATGAAGATCGGCACGATCTTTTCAAGCTCCTTGGGCTCCAGCATGTCGAGCGCATCGGCGATGATTGAAAGAGAGGTCGGGCAGACATCGGGGCAGAAGGTGTAGCCGAAGTAGACCAGCATGTAGCGACCCCGGAAAATCTGGTCGGTGACCGGCATGCCCTTTTGATTGACCAGTGAGAAGGGGCCGCCGATCTTGGGCGCTCCGGTCACTTTGGCGGCGACGGACTCGTTTGCTTCGTTCGGGCTCGTCAAGTCGACAACCTGGTTGTCTTCGAGCGACTCCCCATACCAGATGAACAGCCCTAAAACGCAGGCGGCCAACAGATAAATGAAAAACCGGCTTCTAAAAAAACTCATCGCGTCCCACTCGTTTCATTTTCAAGGTATTGGGCGGACTATTCTTACCCTGCTAAACGCCATGCCATAAAGCCTAAAATGCCTGCATTGACGATCATCAATAAGGGGGCCATCCAACCGGCCGTATCCCGCCACTTGCGGATTGCTAGGTTGCCCAACCATCCCATGACGAGAAGGGCGGGCATCGTGCCGAGTGCGAAACCCGCCATGACGAAAGCGCCGCCCAGGATCGACCCGGCGGCGGCTGAAGCGGCCAGCGCTCCATAGAGCAAACCGCAGGGGATAAATCCCAGCAAAAGTCCCAGGCCGTACCCGCGCAAGCCCGTTGGTCTGGCGAACAGCGGTCCGGCAAGAGAGGCGACGAATTTCGACCAAACGGTTTCGCCCCCTTCGTTTTTGCCGCCAAAGCTTAGCCAGCCGAATGTGGCGGGAAAAAGGTGGGCGAGGCGTTTTATGCCGTAAATCAGAAAAAACAGGGCGGCAAACGCCAGGAGAACGGCCGAAAATTCTTGAAAGCCGGAGACTCTGGCCGCGCCGCCTGCCAGTGTTGCGCCCGCTGCGCCAAGCGCCATATAGGTCGTGGTCCGGCCGAGATGATAGGGCAGTAGCGCCGCTCCTGCGAGACGGGAGAACTCGTTCATCTTATTGACGGGAACCATTTCCAGGCGGGCTCCCGTCTGGGCCAGAACGAAAGGGCCGCACATGCCGACGCAATGGGTCAGGCTGCCGACCAGTCCGGCCAGAAACAGGCTGGCGATCAACGATCCGTCTTGATCAATCGCCACGCGGCACATATCCGCGCCGGTGACCAGTATGTCGAAGAGAAGGGACTGGAGGTCCATTTCAGGACGGCGTCCACCAGGACAAGGTCTGGCGTAGGCGGACCACTTCGCCGACGACCAAGAGGGCGGGTGATTTCATTGCAGTCTTTTGTGCGTCTTCCACACAGGTTCCAATGGTGGTTTCCAGCACCGCCTGATCGGGTGTGCAGGCCTTGGAGACGATGGCCGCGGCTTCGTCGGGACTGCGCCCGGCGGCCAAAAACTTTTCACGGATGCCTTCCAGGTGAGCCATCGGCATATAGACCACGATGACGGCGGCCGAGCGCGCCAGGGCGTCCCAGTCGAGGCTGTCGGGAACCTCACCTGTCTCGCTGTGGCCGGTGACGAAGGCGACGGCGGAGTTGGTCGCCTTAGCGGTTGCCGGGATGCCCGCATAGGCCAAACCGGCGATGCCTGCCGTGACGCCCGGTACAACGCGGAAATTGATCTGTTCGGCGACCAGCGCTTCGGCTTCTTCAGGTCCGCGCCCGAAGACGAAAGGGTCGCCTCCTTTCAAGCGCAATACCCGCTTGCCCTGCTTGGCGAGCTCGATCAATCGGGTGGTGATCTCAGTTTGTTTGGGTGAGGCTTTGCCACCCCGTTTGCCCATGGACTCCAGGGCGATTCCGTCACCGGCAAGCGCCAGGATCCGCGGATCGACCAGGGCGTCGTGAACGATCACGTCGGCATTTTGCAGCGCGTGGTAGGCGTGTAGGGTCAAAAGTCCCGGATCGCCGGGGCCCGCCCCGACCAACCAAACCGAGCCCGGCTCGAAGGTCGGGAAATCCATTTGAAGATCACTCATCATGGGCCAGGGGTATAGCCCGGAACGGCACGGTTCGCAATCCACCAATGGCTTTGAAAAATCAAGCCAAGCCCCTACAGTAACCGCCATGACCGAAGGTTCCGATAAAATGCCTTTGCGGAAAGGATGGACCACCGGGGCCTGCGCCACGGCGGCGGTTAAGGCTGCCTTTGAAGCTTTGAGCTCGGGGACCTTTCCCGATCCCGTGACGATCACTTTGCCCAAGGGCGAAAATCCGTCGTTTTCACTGCAAAGGAAAACCCTTGAAGAAGGGCGCGCCACCGCCTCGGTGATTAAAGATGCGGGGGACGACCCTGACGTGACCCATGGGGCCGAAATCGTTGCGACGGTTAAGTGGGGTGCGCCCGGTTCGGGGATAACTTTTAAGGCGGGTGAAGGGGTTGGCAGTGCGACATTGCCGGGCCTTCCCATCGGTGTCGGCGAACCGGCGATCAATCCTTCTCCGCGCAAGATGATGGAAGCCGTGGTCGAAGGTGATGTGGAGATCACCGTCGCCATTCCCAATGGGGAAAAACTGGCGCTCAAAACCATGAACCCGAGATTGGGAATTGTTGGCGGTCTTTCTGTGCTCGGCACAACTGGGGTTGTCGTGCCCTATTCCTGTTCGGCCTGGATTCACGCCATTCAAAGCGGGGTTGATGTGGCCCGCGCTCAAGGGTTGAACCATATCGCCGCTTGTACCGGATCGACTTCGGAAGCCTTGTTGCGCAGTGAGCTGGATCTGCAGATCGAAGCGGCGCTTGGCTACGACTATGCTTGAGGTTTGATCAGGATCGCCCTGAAATCATTCACATTTGTCCCGGTGGGACCGGGCGCGTAGATGTCGCCGATCAGGTCAAAGGCGCTATAGGGATCCTGACGCCGGACAAAGCCGCGCGGATCCTGACCCTCGGCCCGCATACGGGCAAAGCTGCCGCCGTCGACGAACGCCCCGGCATTGTCCTCCGTGCCGTCGATCCCGTCGGTATCGGCTGCCAGGGCCGTCAC
>CBDUMN010000092.1:0-13665 GCA_965368335.1 uncultured Rhodospirillales bacterium | reverse complement strand
AGTGATGACCAGGAAACGGGTTGCGCCGCCATGGGCGATTTCTTCAAGCAACGTGCAGAAACGGTCCACATTGGCGTCATCGAGCGGGGCGTCCACCTCGTCAAGCACGCAGATCGGCGCAGGGTTGGTCATAAACACGCCGAACAGCAAGGCCAGAGCCGTGAGGGCCTGCTCGCCGCCTGAAAGCAGCGACAGGGTCTGCAATCGCTTGCCCGGCGGGCTGGCCATGATTTCCAGACCGGCATCGAGCGGATCCTCCGATTCGGTCAGCTCCAGGTGCGCCCGCCCACCACCATAAAGCCGAGTGAACAATTCCTGGAAATGACGATCCACTTCCTTAAACGATGCAAGCAGACGTTCGCGGCCTTCCCGGTTCAATTCGGAAATTCCCCGCCGCAGCTTGTCGATGGCCTTCAGGAGATCGGCTTTCTGGCTCTCCATGGTATCCATCTGTTCGCCCAACTCCTGGGCTTCCGCCTCGGCGCGCAGGTTGACCGGCCCCATATTGTCGCGCTCACGCTGCAAACGCTCCAGCCGCTTCTCAACCGCATCCAGCGGCGGCAATTCATCCTCTTCACCGATTCCGGCAACTTCAGCCACATCATCAGGACGACAATCGAGGGTTTCGGCAATCCGTTCGGCGATGGAGCGACATTCAGCCGCGCCTTGCTCAACCATGGCTTCCGAGCGGACCCGTTCTTCCCGGGCCTGAGCGAGAAGCCCCTGCGATTCGTGAAGCGCCCGCTCGACCTCGGCCAGCTTGGATTCGTCGGCAGCCAGACGGTCGGCGGCCTGTTTGCGTTTTTCCTCCGCCTGGGCGATGGAATCGAGGATTGCCGAACGCTGTTTGGCGATTTCTTCAGGACGCGCCTTCAAGCGCTCCAGTTCTTCGGTGGTGGCTTCACGCCGCTCCTCACGCTCGGTCACATGCCGGGAGGCGGCTTCCCGACGCTCTTTCCAAGACGCCAGTTCTTCAGCCACATCTTCCATGCGCCGGGCTCGGTCTTCGGCATCACGCAAAATCCGGTCGTAAGCGCTTTGCAATTCCAGCTGCTTAGCTCGTTTTTCGGCGACCTCGGCGCGCAGTCCCGCAACTTTTTCCCGGCCTGCCCCCGGCTCGGGCAAGTCGTCGTAGAGCCGTTTCTGGTCCTTCAACTGGGCTTCCGCCTCGGTAAGATCGGCGGCGATTTGTTCTTCCGACTGAACCAGTCCGGCCAGTTTGGTGGTAAGTTCGGCAGCCCGTTGGCGAAGATCGGCATGGGCGGATCGAGCCTGTTGCAAGGCTTCGTCCTTACCGCGCACCGCGTCGCGGGCCTCGCGCTCCTTTTCCACCGCCTGAGCCTCGGCCTCGCGGGCCGCAGCCAAGACCTCTTCGGCCTTTAAAGCATCGGCCTGGGCGGCGGCCACCTCTTCTTTCAACTCCTGAAGCCGGTTGCGTTGCTTCAAGCGAGTCGCCGCAGCCGTCGGCACCCCAGGTTCGGTAATCAGGCCATCCCAGCGCCAGAAACCGCCATCCCGGCTGACCAAACGCTGTCCTTGTTTGAGCTCGCCAAACAGGCGCTCTCCCGCCGCCTGATCTTCAACCACGCCAATCTGACTGAGACGTGCCGAGAGCACCGGAGCTCCCTTAACCAATCCATCGAGCGATTGCGCACCATCCGGCAAGGCCCCGCCAAGCGCTGTTCCCGGAGCGTCGGTCCAACGCACGGGCGCACCCTCATCGAGGGCGGCATTAAGGTCTTCGCCGAGCGCCACCGCCAAAGCCGTCTCGTATCCTGGCTCAACATTCAAGGCGTCGATCAGGGGCGTCCAGTCACCACTCTCACCGGTCGCCAACAAGTCGGACAGAGCATGTTCTTCCGCTTCCAATCGGTTGAGCGCGGAATCGGTTTCCTGTTTCCCGGTCAGCGCCTCGGAAGTTGCTTCGCGCAATGCGCTTCTGGCGGTTTCAGCAGCTTCTGCAGCCTCTCTGGCTTCGGCAAGCGCCGTTTCGGCAGCGGCGACAGCGGCCTCGGTCTCTTTGAGCGCCTGATCGCTCAATTGATCATCCTGTAAAGCCCCGCGCTGTTCGGCGATCTCATTGCGCCGCCCCATCAACCGTTCAATCCGCCCATCCAGTTCACGGATACGACCTTCCAGATCGGAACGCCGCGCTTCTCCCGCCGCCACGGCATCGGTCAATTCAGCCAGCCGGGTCTCCATCTCCTCGGTTTCCCGGTTAATGGCCTCCAGACGTTCAGCAGCCTCGGCCCGCGATGCGGTTTCGCTTTCCTGGGCATCGATCAGCCGTTGCTGCTCGTCTCCCAACTTCTCGATAAAAGCCCCCGCATCGGTCGCCAGTTGGCGTTCGCGTTCGATATCTCCGGCCAGTTGGATCAACCGACGTTCGGCTTCCTCTTTAGCCGCAACGACCCTGGCTTCTTCGGCATCCAGCGTTTCTCGCGCCAGCATAACCCTTTGCAATTCAGCCGAGGCTTCGGCTTCGGCCTTACGCAAATCGGGAAGAGAGGCCGCCGCCTCGGCCTGTTTGGTCGCCGCCACGCCATTGACCTGGGCCAACTCAGCCACCTTGGTTTCGGCGATTTTGAGGGCCTCGCGCGCTTTATCGACATTGTCCAGCGCCCGGTTCCAGCGCAAAAGATAAAGGGTCGCCTCGGCCTTGCGAATGTGATCGCTCAAATTTCTGTAGCGCGTGGCTTGGCGCGATTGCTTGCGGAGCGACGCCATCTGGGCGTCCATGGTGATAAGCACGTCTTCCAGGCGGGCCAGATTGCTCTCCGCACCGCGCAGCCGCAACTCAGCCTCATGACGGCGCGAATGCAAGCCGGTGATCCCGGCCGCTTCTTCTAACAAGCCTCGTCGTTGGGTCGGCTTGGCGGCGATAATCGCACCGATCTTGCCTTGGCTGACCAGGGCCGTCGAACGCGCGCCCGAGGCGGCGTCGGCAAATAAAAGCTGAACGTCTCGGGCCCGCACATCACGACCGTTGACCTTATAGTTGGAGCCCTTTTCCCGTTCGATCCGCCGCGAGATTTCCAAATCTTCGTGGTCGTTGAACATGGCCGGAGCCCGGCGGTCGGTATTGTCGAGTTGAAGAAGGACTTCGGCCACGTTGCGGGCCGGGCGGGTGCGGGTGCCGCCGAAGATCACGTCGTCCATCTCGCCGCCGCGCATCTGCTTGGCCGAAGTTTCACCCATGACCCACTTGAGGGCTTCCACCAGGTTCGACTTGCCGCACCCGTTGGGCCCGACAACACCGGTCAGGCCGCGCTCAATGAAAAGCTCGGTCGGATCGACAAACGATTTAAACCCGGTCAACCGGAGTTTGGTGAATTGCACCAAGGCCCCAGATCCCCCTGATTAGCGGGGCCGCGCGGGACGATTCCCATTGTTTGCGGCCCCGGTGTCTTCCCCTACTTGGACGCGGCTTCAATCGCCTCTTCAAATTCGGCGAACGGAACGGCGCCCACAACCTTCTTGTCGCCGACGATAAAGCTCGGCGTCGAATTGATCTTCCATTGCTTCTCGGCAAATACCCGGCGCTGCAAAATCTCATCCACCAGATCCTGGTTGGCGAGACAGGCGTCGGCTGCTCCCTTACTCAAACCGGCCAAACGGGCCAGCTTCATCAAAGCGCCCAATGGATCGGAATCCCGCGCCCAGGATTCCTGCTGCGAGAAGAGAACGTCGAGGAAACCGAAATAGCGCTTTTCAGGCACACAGCGGGCCAGTTGCGACGCCGCCAGCCCCAGGCGATCAAAGGGAAAATCCCTATAGATGATCTTCACCTTGCCGGTTTCGACGTACTTCTTCTTGATCACCGGCAGGATCTTCTGATGGAAGGTCGCGCAGTGCGAACAGGTGAGCGAGGCGTACTCGATGATCGTTACCGGCGCATCTTCCTTGCCGAGAACTCGCTCAGTGAGAACGTGGTTATCGGCCAGGGCGGTTCCGCCAACAAATCCCAAAAGCCCAAACGCCAGGGCCAAACCTACTACAAATCGTTTCAAAATTTCCTCCACCCACTAGATATTGGTGACTATAGAATCGCTTTTCCGACTCTACAAGAGCCGCGAATCGCTGGTTATCCACAGGTTGAGAGGGCTGATACCCCCTCTAGCTCCCCCTAAAAGGGGGAGAACCGTTTTATTGCCCTCCCCTACTAGGGAGGTTGGGAGGGGTACCTTCTATTGCCCCTCCGCCTTTCGTCTCCTCTTCACCGCCTGACCAAGACGATCAAGCGCCTCTTTCAAATCGTCATCGCCCACCGAAGAAAGCCTGTCTTGCAACGCCTTCTCTTCCTGAGTGTCGAGCGGCGGCAATTGGGTTTCTTCTTTTTCGGCCCGTTTGGGCAAAGGGCCCTGGATCATTTTTAGGCGATCAACCGCCTTATAGCCGTAGTAAGCATTGATCCGCTCGACAATCTGGGTTTCCAGATGCTGAATTTCCATGGCCAGGGCTCCGCTATCGACCCTGAGGTGCAGCACCCCACCGCCCGCTTCGGCGTTTCGGTCTCTCGCCACCCGTTCAGGACAGGTATGCTTGGCGAGGTGTGAGCCGACAATGCTTTCCCATTCGGTCAGCAGCGCGCCTTCGCCAAATCCGCGGCGGGCAAAGGCGGGTTTGGTAATTTTACCCACCAGTCCGGCGACGGACCGGGGTCCTGATTTCGGCTGCCTCATAAAACGTCGATCTCTCTTCTGTACCGGTTAGAAACACTATGCTAGAGCAGAAAAACTTTTTCTTCGACGGATTTGAACGGCAATCGTGGCATTCCTATGACGGGTCGCGCAAACACTGGCGTTATCGCCGAAAAACTTCTCACTTGGTACGATGAAAACCGTCGGGACCTTCCTTGGCGCGCCCGCCCCGGCGAACGGAAAAGCGCTTACGAAATCTGGCTGAGCGAAATCATGCTCCAGCAGACCACGGTGGCGACGGTCAAAGATTACTACCGCGCTTTTCTGAAGCGTTGGCCAACGGTGGAAGATTTAGCGCAGACTTCCTTGGATGACGTCCTCCATGCCTGGCAGGGGCTCGGCTACTACGCGAGGGCCCGCAACCTACATAAATGCGCCAACGTCGTCGCCAACGACCTGAAGGGGAAATTTCCGCGTTCCGAAAAAGGCCTGCGCGCCCTCCCCGGCATCGGCGACTACACGGCGGCCGCTCTTATGGCGCTTGTTTACGGCGAAAAAGCCACACCGGTAGACGGCAATATCGAACGGGTCGTTGCGCGCCTCTTCCGCATCGCCACTCCCTTGCCCGAAGGGAAAAAAGATATCCGCAAGCGCGCCACCCAGCTAACCCCGGACGAACGGACCGGCGACTACGCCCAGGCGATGATGGACCTGGGCGCGACCTTGTGCAGCCCCCAAAAACCTGCCTGCTCCCTTTGCCCACTGTCCGAAGACTGTGAGGCCTATGCAAAAGACGCCCCGGAAACCTTTCCCCGGCGAAAAGCCAAACCGCCGAAACCGACACGCGAGGCCGTTGTCTATTGGATCGAACGGCCCGACGGGTCTGTTCTTTTGCGCCGACGGCCGGAGAAAGGGCTGCTGGGCGGCATGATGGAATTTCCCTCGACCGACTGGCGGGAAGCTCCCGCCGATATGAAGGCCGCCCAACGGAACGCCCCGGTTTCCGCCATCTGGCACCCTCTCCCCGGCGAAGTACGCCACACTTTCACGCATTTCCATCTCGTTCTCACGGTTCTTAAGGGAAAAACCCGAGGAACGCCGCCCATCAACGGCCTGTGGTGCAAACCGCAAGATATGAGCGCTCAGGCGCTGCCGACAGTGATGAAAAAGATCATGCGGCATGCTCTCAGGTTGAAAGAGCGCAAATAAAAGGTTTAGCTTAATGTAATCGTTTTTTATCGAGGCATTGGCAGTTGAGCGACCCGCACTGGAATATGGTTTGGAGCATGGGCGTCCCGGACATCGACGACCAGCACAAGCTCATGCTCGGCCTGCTTAAAAATGTCGGCGAGGCCGCCCAGCTTCCCGACAATGGGGCGAGCGCCCTTGCCAGTCTCCGCAAATTTCTCGAAAACACCGAACAGCATTTCACCTATGAAGAAGGCGTACTTGAACGTGCCGAATATCCGGGGACCGAAGGACACCGGGCCGACCATATGCGTTTTGTCGAAACGGTGAAAAACGCTATCGCGTCACTGGAAAATTTCGACGGCGACGGAGCGGCGTTGCGGAAAACCATCCAGACGATGAAAGACGATCTCCAGAACCGATTTACCCATCATCTGGTCACCTTCGACATGGACTATAAGTGGTTCCTTCGCGACGAAGGCCTCACCGACCCTCAATCGGATATGGTTTGACAAAACCAGGGCAGAAAAAAAGCAGAGGCGCATCGCACCTCCGCTTTGATGTCTTTATGTCTATTCCTATGCGTCAGCGTTAAGCGCCAACGTAACCGCGTTCCATGGCGGCTTCACGGACGAACTTACCGATTTTTTCGAACGCCCTCGCTTCGATCTGACGGATGCGTTCCCGCGAAACACCATAGTGCTGACCAAGTTCTTCGAGCTTCATGGGATCGTCCGAAAGCTTGCGCGCCTCGATAATATGGCGGTCGCGCTCGGGCAAGGTCTCCATGGCTTCACGCAGAACCTCGCTTTGCCAATTCTTCTCGTCGGCCCGAACCAGCGTGGTTTCGGGCGTTTCGCGTTCATCGGCCAGAAGATCCATGTATTCACCGCCATCTTCGCTCGGCAGGGGCGCGTTCAAGGACATATCCCGGCCGCTCAAGCGACGGTCCATATTGACCACTTCGCGCTCAGGCAGGCTCAAGTCGGTGGAAAGCTGCTTGACCTGGGGGCCGGTCAGTTGAGCCTCATCGAAAACACCGAGCCGGTTTTTGATCTTGCGGAGCGAGAAAAACAGCTTCTTCTGCGCTGCAACCGTGCCCAGCTTAACCAGCGACCAGGACTGCAAAATATATTCGGTGACCGAAGCTTTGATCCACCACATGGCGTAGGTCGACAGGCGGAAACCATTATCGGGATCGAACTTTTTAACCGCTTTCATCAGGCCGAGGTTGCCTTCCGAGATCAGATCGGACATGGGAAGACCGTAGCCTTTGTAACCGAAGGCGATTTTAGCGACCAACCGCAGATGACTGGTGACGAGCTTGTGCGCGGCTTCCTTGTCGCCATGATCTTGGCAACGTTTGGCCAGCATGTACTCTTCCTCGCGCTCCAGCACGGGGAATTGCTTGACCTGTTCGAGGTATCGGGACAAACCACCTTGAGCGGGGACCATCGGTAAAGACGGTGTAGTCATCGGGTTTCTTCCTTTCTCTTCCAAAATATCGCTGGCAATAGTGCCGACGCAGCGTCGCATTGCGGGTCTTTAAGGGAGCATTGCGGCAAGCTTGTGGCAAACAAGCGCAAAAATCCCTTTTTAAGGACCAAACGAACGAATGTCGGGAAAGAAAGACGCAATAAGAGCTTGCGAAGACATCCGTCATATCCTCCTTAAGAAGCAACATGACCTACCGGGGTCGCCCCCGTCGCCTGCCATCATGGCCAGACAATTCAGTTAAAACGGCCCCTTTTCTAGGCGACCGTTTATCGTTGTAGATATCATATCCACAGGCAATACCCGAGTCAACGGCTCCGGGATTAACTTTTTGTGAGGGGGCTGTACAGAACCCAATAAAACCGCCTATAGAGCCAATATGCCTATTTCCCTGCGCTTATCGCTATTTTACGGAGCGATTTTCATCTTTCTGGGCGTTTATGCGCCCTTTTGGCCGGTTTGGCTTCAGGCCAAAGGGATGACGCCGGAGGAAATCGCCGTTCTCTTGGCGCTATTTCTGCTTGGCAAAACTGTTTTCTCACCGCTTTTCACCATGCTGGCCGACCGTATGGGCGAACGTAAACGCCTTCTTGTCGTCGGCTCGTTATTGTCCTTTTGCGTCTTTACCCTCTTTGGCTGGGTCGACGGCTTTTGGGGACTTGCCGGAACAATTCTTCTCTTCTCAGCCTGCTGGACAGGCATGATGCCTTTGGGCGATAGCTTGGCGATGCAGTCGGCCCGCCAGCACGGGCTTGACTATGGACGCCTCCGCCTCTGGGGGTCCTTATCCTTCATCGCCGCCGCCTGGGTTGGCGGGTTGCTGATTGGCGAAACGGGAGAAGGGTTGGTTCTCTGGGCTATTACCGGAGCGATCACCTGCGTCGTCGTCGCAACCCTGCTGCTCCCTGGAACGAAACCGCCTGCGGCGCGGGGCGCTGGCTTTACACCGTTAACAGTGTTGGCTCAGCCGAACATGGTTCTTTTTTATCTCGCCGCCGCCCTCATTCAGGCGAGCCACGCCGTCTATTATTCCTTTTCCACCATTCACTGGCGAGCCGCCGGAATCGGCGATGGGACCATTGGCGCGCTATGGGCAGAAGGCGTGGCCGCCGAGGTCGTTCTGTTTGCTTTCACCGGTCGATTTTTAGGGCGCAGCAATCCTCTTTGGCTTCTTGTCATCGCCGGGCTGGGGGGAACCCTCAGATGGTCTATTCTCGCCCTCTCCACCGATCCCACACTTCTGATCGCCAGCCAGCTTCTTCATGCCCTGACATTTGGCTTGACCCATCTTGCGGCCATGGAATTCATCACTCGTAGCGTCTCCTCCAATCTTTCGGCAACCGCCCAGGGGCTCTATTCGGCCAGCGCCTTCGGCCTTGGCGCGGGCCTCGCCACCCTCCTGGCAGGTCCTCTCTACGACGTTTATGCGGGAAACGCCTTTTTCGCCGCCACCTGGATTTGTTTTGCCGGCGGTTTTTTAGCTCTTATTGCAGTTTTTAGAAAAAAATCCGCTTAGCTACAAAAGCTCTTGCCTCGAGTTGGAATAATTCTATATAACAACTGTACCGATGGTGCTTAAGATTTCTCCCGCACCCCCCATGACGCTCTTCGCCCCCCGAAGACGCCAGCCTGCGGAAAGGACCACCCCCCTTCCGCAAACTGCCGGAGAGATTGCACCATCGGTTTTTTTTGCCCGCATTCCATCAAAAAAACCGGCCCGACAATCGGACCGGCAAAAAAAGTTTCTCCGTTATGGGTCCCGGTTTCCGGGGCCAGCTCAAGGGGGACACATGAAGTGAGTTGGAAAGGGGACTTCATAGATTGAGCCAGCCCCGGAAGGGGTGCTTTTCACTTAAACAGGCTATCCCTATAAAGCGCCCCCGTCCAAACAACTATTTGTGAACAAATCAAATCCGCGCTAGCGCACCGACCTATCCCTCTTCATCGGCCAGGATATCGAGAATAATTTCTTTATTGGTCCGGTCAAGCCCACCCCAAGCTTTCCAAAAATCAGGACAAATCTCGGCTGCCTGGGCGGTATAATCAGCCTTCATCAGAATGGCGGCAAGAACGGCGCGCTCCGATTTATTGCCGAGAAAAGTATCAACCACCCTCTTGATGCCATCCCCCTCGGAAATCTTTTCATAAAGGTCGAACCAACGTCCCACCCCGCCGAGAGAGCCTAGGGAGTCGACCAGCACTTTCTCAACAGCCGGGTTGTGTTCCAACGCATCGAGCAACAGCTCAAAACCTAGAGGCAATTGGGTGGGGTCGTCGGCCATGGCGCACTCCGGCACTTTGTTATTTGAAGCAGCGCGAGGCTATCGATTTTGGAAAATAAAAGCAAACCGCGCGGCGCTCCGTGGGGGGGAGGAGATTAAGCGCCGCGCGGTTCACGTTTCCCGCCGGGGGGCGACAGGAAAAAAGAAAAGGGTCGGATTATCAGGTAGTGATCAGCATCGCTGCCGAGCTGAGAATGGCGGTGAAAGCAACACCGACACCGGACAGAACGACAGTGGCGATAGCCAGTTCCTTGACGATCTTCATATGTTTAACTCCCTATACCATACTTGTTTGCTGGGTCTTTAATAGAGGTGGCTCGCATATAGTTGTTTGACCGGCGTCAATTCAAGGAAGATCGTTACAAAAATAACCAACTAAATTCGTTTGTTTTATCTTTTCAAACTTCAAGGCGCCGTCTTTTCACATAGGTCTGACAGAACTGTGAACGCCTGTGAGACAGACGCAACACATCAATTTTATCATTATTTTTCAATACATTGATCGGACACCTATCTCCGCAAGCAAGACCTCCATCTTTTTTTGCGGTTTCCAAAAACCGAAATCGGCGCTCATGTTTCGGTCATTGCAAAAAACCGGTTCGGCATTCCGGACCGACCAATCTGAATGGAGTGAGCACTGATGAAAACCAAACCCCTGACCAAAGCCGCTATCGTTTCTTCCGCCGTCATGGCCGTCGCCCTGACCGCAGCGGTTACGCCCAAGACGGCCCAGGCCGCCGGGAAAGAAAAATGTTACGGCGTTGCGGCTGCAGGCAAGAACGACTGCCAAACAGCCACCTCCTCCTGCGCCGGCACATCGAAGGTCGACAACCAGAAAGACGCCTTCATCGTTGTGCCGAAAGGTCTTTGTGAAAGATTGGCCGGTGGCTCCCTTACCGAGAAAAAGGGCTAAGTTTCGATTATGGCCTCCTCCCTCATTCAAAATGGGTTGACGAAGAACCCGATTCCGGTGCGCGCCGGAATCGGGCTCAAGGCCCAACACTATACGGAAATTCTCGAAGATCGCCCCGACATCGGCTGGTTCGAGGCGCATACGGAAAACTACATGGGGGCAGGCGGACCACCGCACCGCTATCTCGAAGCCATCGCCGAACGCTACCCCCTTTCCTTTCACGGAGTCGGGATGTCTTTGGGCTCGGCCGACGGCCTAGACCTCCAGCACCTGAAGCGCAAAAAAGAACTGGTCGAGAAATACCGCCCGGCATTGGTTTCGGAACATCTCTCTTGGAGCAGTATTGGCGGAACCTATCTCAACGACCTTCTCCCCCTGCCCTATACCCAAAAAACATTGGAGATTATTGCCGACCATGTGCGACAGGCCCAGGATGTCCTCAGGCGACGCATTCTCATCGAAAACCCATCGACCTACCTTCAGTATGAAGATTCAGTCATCCCGGAAACCGACTTTCTGATGATGCTGGCCGACCTGACCGGCTGCGGCGTTCTGCTCGACGTCAACAACGTCTATGTCAGCGCCTGGAATCACCGCTTCGACGCAAGAAGCTATATCCAGGCCCTCGAAGGCGCGCCGGTCGCCGAGATGCACTTGGCCGGACACCACTTCAACACCGACATCATCAAGGACTTCCCCGAAAGCAGGGGCCTCCGTATTGACGATCACGGGTCGCCAGTCATCGACGATGTTTGGGCGCTCTACAAAGAAGCCCTTTCCCTTTTTGGCGCAGCACCGACCTTGATCGAGTGGGATACGAACATTCCCGCCCTTTCGGTTCTCATGAACGAGGGCGCGAAGGCCGAAGCGGTTATGGAGCAATACGGAAGAACGCGCCATGCAGCTGAATAGCCTTCAGGCCAATTTCAAGACGGCCTTACTGTCCAAAGACCACACCGATTTTGCAGCCCGCGCCATAGTGGGGGGAGAAATTCCCGCCTCGGCTCGGCTACGAATTCACCAAAACAACGTGGTCATCACCCTGACCGAAGCCTTGAAAGCCGTTTACCCGACCATCCAGCAGTTTGTCGGCAATAATTTTTTCAATGCTCTGGCTGGTGGATTCGCACGCAACCATCCACCAAGCAGAGGCGCACTGATCGCTTACGGTGAAGATTTTCCGGCCTTCCTCAATAATTTTGAGCCTGCCCGGCGACTGCCCTACCTTGCCGACATAGCGCGCCTGGAATGGGCTCGCCATAACGCTTTCCATGCCGCCGATGCAACGCCGATCACCGGCTCAATTTTTGCCGACCTGGGGCCCGAGCAGATTGCCGGACTACGGCTTCGCCTGTCACCCAGCGCAAACTTACTGGTTTCACCCTACCCTTTGATCGCCCTCTGGGAACTGGCCCAAGTCGAAGACGAGCCCAAAGACACCGTGAAGATCGAACCTGCTCCCTCGCATCTGCTCATCCATCGCCCCGATCTGGAGGTGCAAATCCTCACCCTGACCGAAGCGGCTTTTATCTTTTTACGCAGCCTGTCGGAAGGAAGAAACCTGACCCAATCCTACGAAGCCGCCGCAGAACAAGACACCGGCTTTGATTTGCAGGCGGCCCTTACCGACCTGATGGAAGCAGACGTTTTCACCGCCATTGAGACCGAACAGCAATAAGATGGATGTATCTAATGACCGAGCCCGCCAAACCAACCAATGACAACACCCCAACCCCACTGGAGGCAACCGGCTTGCAATCGTTTATCGGCAAAGCTTTGGACCTGGCGGAACGCATTCCCAACGGTTTTATCGTCCTTTTCCTCCGCTTAGGGGTTGCCGGTATTTTTTTCCGTTCCGGTCAAACGAAGGTCGATGGCTTCACCCTTACCGACAGCACTATTTTTCTTTTTGAAGAAGAGTATAAAGTGCCGCTTCTTCCACCTGAAGCGGCCGCCTACATGGCGACTATCGGCGAGCATGTTTTTCCGGTTTTGCTGGTCATTGGGCTTACCTCGCGGCTCAGCGCAGGAGCCTTGCTCGGCATGACTTTAGTAATCCAGTTGTTCGTTTATCCAAACCTCTGGGCCGATCACTCCCTCTGGGCGGGCGCACTGCTCCTGATCATCGCCCGCGGCCCCGGCCCCCTGGCGCTAGACCATCTCATAGCCAGGAAATTCAGGGGGTAAACCTCCCCTGGAAGCCACCATTTCCGTTAGCATCTGCACAATGCTAAGGCTTTGGATTTTAACCCGTTTTTCCTGGCCCTCCGCCCCATAAGGGAGTAATATGGACGGGTAGGGTATTAAGCTGTCTGCCTCCAAGAAAAGGGGGATATCATGGTCGACACACAAGCCGTCATTAAAGCGCTGATTTCAGCCAACGAGTCGCAGAAACCGGAGATTGAGCAAACGCCGCCTCCAACCGTCACCATCTCGCGGGACTTCGGAAGCGGCGGTGACGAAATCGCTGAAATGGTGGCTGAAAAGCTCGGCGTCCGAATCTATAACAAAGAAATCCTGGACGATATTGCGCGCCAGAAAAACGCCAACAAAGCTCTCATGTCCAAGCTCCATGAAACGGTCAATACGGCGAGTGACGCTTGGCTTTACGCCATGGTTTTCGGCAAGAACGTCACCCGCGACGATTATCAGAAAGCTTTGGTTACCGCCATTCGCGCCATCTACCGCAGCGGCGGCGTGATTATGGGCCGGGGCGCTCATGTCATCCTTGAAGGACGGAAAATTCTCAGGGTCCGCATTACCGGCAGCATAGACGCCTGCGCCAAACGGGTCGCCCAGCGCGAAGGGATCGACCTGAGCGAGGCGAAAAAGAAGGTCCGCGAACGCCGGAGCGTCAGGGGCAAGTATCTTTGGAGTATCTTCTCCAGCCGCATCAACGATCCGACCAAGTTCGACCTGACCATCAACACCGACCAGTTCACCAACTACGCCCAGGCGGCCGACTTGGTCATCAGGGCGCTTGAAGTGATCGGCATTATCCCGGAAACGGAAGAAGAAAAGACCGCTAAATAGCGGTCGCAAAAAGAAGAGGCGACGCCAAGCAAGACGTCGCCTCTCATGCTGTCGATGAATTAGGGTCAGGACTCATTAATCTGATGCAATTCTGTTCATTCGATTTAGCCGAGGG
>CBDUMN010000091.1:0-13708 GCA_965368335.1 uncultured Rhodospirillales bacterium | reverse complement strand
CAGAACTCCCGCCGCCTGCGCATCCCTTCATTTTTTCAACAATGTCAAAGAGCAACTCTGCCCGTGAAGGGCAAAAGACCGCCGACGTCCCAAAACCTCAGGCTGTGGGTCGCTGCGGTGAGAGCGGTTTCTAGTCGGAACCGAGGCCGCTGTCAAACCCAAAATTCATATGCCTGTCACTTTTTTTCGATCCGCCTCGCCAAGCCTTAGCGCAAAGGGCGGAAACCCTTGGGTTGGGAACTAAAAAGTTCGTCCCAGGTCATTCGGTCAACGCTTTAGGATTGGCTCATCAGCCACGAGGATGATATAGGTTTTTTGAAGCGTTTGTCCAGACTCGACACTGAAAAGCACTTAACTTGTGATCAAGATTCTGGTCGATACGGGGGAGGTCTCTCAGATAGACCTTCGAATAGCTGAATGCATTGAGAGGGGAAAGATGGCACGGCTGAAAACGACGACACTGGCCGCACTCGCTTTAACCTGCGGGATTTCATTTGGATGCGCCGAGATGCAACTCGACGGATCATCCAGCACATCCGGCACAAATGGCGCCAAAGCGTCCCAGGCCGAACAGCAGACGGTCTATCGCCAACTCACAGCCCAATTCAACGACCTCCCCATCCCCAAGGACTTCACCATGGATGTCGAGCGGACCATTGTGCTTGGCCCCCAGGATGCCTGGGTAGGCCGCTTGGTCATGCAGTCGCCACATGATTCTTCAACCATGTTCGATTTCTTCAAAGATGAAATGCCAGGCCTCGGCTGGCATGAACTGACCGCCGTGCGCGCAGTCAACAGCGTTCTGACGTTTTCACGTCTGGGACGAATTGCAACGGTGCAGATTCATGGAACGGCAGGCAAAGGAAGCGATATCATCGTCACGGCATCGCCCGAACGCCCCCCACAAATGCCGGGACAGATGCCGACCACCGGCGCATCCCAGCCACGTATGCTTTCACGGTAGTTAAAGAAAACTTAGAGTTCTGCCGGTTTGCAAAACTGTCGTCGGGCTTTAAGGCGGCGGCAAAGAGAGTTGGCGGCTCCCTGGTTGGCAACCGGGCCTGCAAGGAGTCGGTAAAACGTTCCCTTGCGTTGCCCCAAATTCACCCGCTTGATTGTCGGCTGCAAACCACTCAGCAATGAACGATGGGCCCGTTGCAGTTGTGCCCAACCTTTGTTGGCGTTTGCACGGGACTTAAACGACGCCAGATGAACACCGACGCCACCCGCCATCCCTCCCCCTGCGGAAAGTTCTGTCGGCTTAGACATTGCCCCTGAATTTGGCGTTGTCATCGCATTGGACTTGGGCGCAACGGGTTGCAACCCCTGCTCAATCGCGGCACGTTCCTTGGCGTATTCCTCAGAATTGATGAGTCCAGACGCTCTCATGCTTTCCAGCCGTCGAACAGAGTCGGCCGCGGCCATCAAGCCCTCGGGGCGCCCCTGTGGCGAAGCCAGCACGGTGGGATTCGATGGCATTAGAGCATCAAGAATCATGTTCCGCTCAGCAGAGTGCTGGGTAATGGTGATCGCCCTCATCTCCAGCGCCCGCTTGATTGCACGGAGCCGGGCAACGATTTGATCGGTCGGCGGCAATGGACGATCAAGTCCCGCAGCCGCTCGCTTTTGCGTCAGAGGGAGCAGCGCCCCAATATTTTGCGCGCGCCGAACGTTGTATTCTTCGGGTGTAATCAAATCCTGGTCGAGCAAAGCCCGAAGCGCCTCAAACCGATTAACGATGTTGCGATCCCCTGGCGTGTAAGCCGAGGCTACCGGGCCAGACGCCTGCGCCATGTTTTGTTGCGCCGTCATAGACGACATAGTCGGCTGAGAAGGTCGTAATGGACTGCTTACAACGGGCTTGGCCTGAGAAGCCATCGGCATCGACTCGCCAGCCCCCATTTGTGCGGTTAACTTTCCACTATCGAGCAAAGCCAAGTTGACGCTGGCGATTTCACGAATGCTGCGCGGGTCGATCTTGTTAATGACGATCATCTGCATTGAATCTGGCGGTCGCACAGCAACCACCGATTCATAAGCCGCTCTGGCCTGAGTTGGCCGCCCTGTATTCTGATAGACGATTCCAAGCCCGAGTAAAGCATATGGATCCTGCGGATTGCGCTTCAGGGCCTTATTGAAATGAGCCTCGGCAAGCGGGTAGTTGCCTTTCGAAAGCTCAGCGACACCAAGATTGGCGGAATCGGCGCGCCCCATAATCGGGCTTTGCGACCAAAAACCGCCGTCGAAAACGCTGCCGTCACCAACCCCCGCGCAACCGCTTAATCCGACACTCGCCGCAACAATCAAAGCAAAACGGGAAATACCCTTAACCACGCCGTCCATTCCTTCCCAAATCGAACGAAGCCTCCGGTTCGTTCTCAAACTTAACCCCCTGCTCGGACGCTTATTGCGTACCTACATATAGTAGATCGCACTATATATCGTATAGTGCTAGCCAGGAAACGCTAACAATTGTTTAAATATGCAAGGTTGGCGGGAAACAGGCAGTTTCCTGCCAAAAAAATGAGGCTAAGTGCCGAATAATCCGGCTTCTCTCAAGCGCTCAAACTCGGATCTTCCGAGAATTTCAAGCGAATCGCCACAGCGAATCGGGCCGCCCTCGATGACCCTTGCCCCGATTCCTCCCTTCCCGATGAGCGCCCGAGTTATTCCTTTTTCGCCCGTCAATTCGCGTATATAGGCGCAAGGCGGGCGCAGGCAATCGAAAACAAAAACAGCACCCCCGATACGGAAAAGGCGGCCAACCAGACGATCCACTTTTTGCCCCCGAACAACCAGATTGCGGCGGTGCAACCCTTTAGACATGTCGATCCCAATTTCCCGTTGGATAAAGTCCAAGTCCTCTGCAGAGATGATGGTCACTTCACACGCGTCGCCCCCACTCCAATAACCATGCCCTAAGCAGTATCGATCCCCTTCAAGCCCCCCGTGCACAGCAACGACTTCCGAGACCGGCCGCATATCAGCCCCAGCTTCCGGCGTAATAAAAATAGCTTCTACGAATGCCTGCATGTATCCGGTTCCAAATCACGAAATCTTTAAGAGCTTTAAAACATAAGGAAACCTTTTGGCGTTTACACCCCCCCTTGCGATCCACTATCGATGAAACAGCAAACGAAAACTGACAAGGATCGCCGATGCCTGAACAACCCGCTGACGAAAATCAGGAAGCCCTCATTCTCTCCAAGGTCATTCGCCATGTAGCGGAAAACCTGTCAAAAGGGGATGCTTCGGCAACCGAGGGACAAGAGGACGCCTACATCGAACTGCTTTCAGAACTCGCAACTGGTTTTGAGGAAACCGGAGGCATCGAGTTTACCGCCGATCAGGCTCAGCCCCTCGCCAATACTTTTGCATTGCTTGAAACCGCTATAAAGGCGCTCTCGCAAGAAGCCCATCAAGGCGGCCATCACAATGCAGCAGCCAAGCTTGAATGGGCAGCCTTGGTCGTCAATGGCTTCACTGCATCTTTACAAGAGTGCCACCTCAAAGAACAAGGTGGTAGCCTAGCTATTTAATCATGCCGTCCAAACTAAAAAGTTTGGGGCCCTGCCCTCTCTGTGGAAGAGAGATGCTTGAAGGCCCAAGCACTGATCGGCATCACTGGAAGCCAAAGCTTAAAGGTGGATCGGAAATCGGGCGTATCCATAAAATTTGTCACCGGATGATCCACAAGGTCTTCAGCGAAACCGAGCTTGCGCAGAAATATTCTACGCCCGAGGCCCTCCGAGAAAATCCGGAAATCGCAGAATTCGTCAAGTGGGTGCGACAACAACCGGCAGACTATTTGGACTGGCCCAAAGCTCCACGAACCAGAAAAAATAAACGCCGGGGAAACCGGTAGCTACTGCCCAGTATCCATCTTTTCCGCCGGAGAAGGAATGGCAATGGAAGACTGGCTTGGGGCTAGATCAATATTTGAAATACCGAGAGACGCCAGCTCGACGTTTATGCGATCCATACACCGATTGGACCAGTCGAGTTCAGCCTCCTGTCGGACGATATTGTCCTTAAAATTCTGAACCTGACGATCATAGATTTCCATATTCTCAACAACCATTCTTCCGGCCTTAGCCGCAGAAAGCTTTAACTCCCGCGCCCTCTCGAGCACCTTTGCCCTATAGCCTTCTCGGTTTGCGTCGGCTTCCGCCAAAAAATCCTGGGAATTTTTCAGGTTTACCTTGCCGGATTTTAGGAACGACTTGAAATCATACTCCTGCTCCAACCAAAATTTCTTGGCGGTCACGGTAGCCCGCAACTTATCAACCGGATCTTGCGGATTACAGTTGGCGTCTAGGTTGGCCGAGAAAGAATCCGTCGGCGGTCTTGGCCCACAAGCGGCTAAGAAGATCGCCAAAACGGCCAGAGCAGAAAATTTGATACTCGTCAGAAACACCAGCGGCTTTTCCATGGGGGCGATACATTTTGTTTTTGCATCCTAGACCGTCTTTGACAAAGGAATACTTAAAAATCAAGCCGGGCTGTCAGTGATTTTTTGGCATCAACCGGTCTCGGGAAACGGCACGGTCGGATGGAAAAAGAATCGTAACGGTCGTGCCGGAATGAAGCGAACTATCCAGGGTAAATTGGGCGCCGTGCAATTCCGAAAATGACTTCGCCAGAAACAGACCAAGCCCCGTGCCTTCGTTATTGCGCGTCATAATATCGTCGACCTGGCCGAAAGGCTCTAGGACGGTCTCCAGTTTATTTCCGGGAATCCCCACCCCCGTATCGGACACCTTCAGCTTAATTCGCCCAGCAGAGTCCGGCAGCGCTTCAACCGTCACGCGCCCACCCTTGGGGGTGAATTTTACGGAATTGCTCAACAGATTGAGAAGTATCTGCTTCAAGCGAAGTTCATCGCCCCTGAGCAACGGCAGAGAGCCGGAAAGATCACTCATCAGCCGAACGCCTGAATGGATCGCTCTTGCCTCTACCAACTTAAAGCAAGTCTCGACGAGAGCCGCCATATCGACAACATCTTCCGTTAGATTGAGACGGCCAGCCTCAATTTTAGAAACATCGAGAATTTCGGTGATAACGGAAAGCAAGTGCTGCCCCGATTGGCTGATGTCCCTGGCATATTCGTAGTATTTTTCATTACCCAGTTTGCCAAATTGTTCCAGCCGCATGATGTCGGAAAAACCGATGATGGCATTGAGCGGTGTACGCAGTTCATGGCTCATGTTGGCAAGGAACTGAGTTTTGACATTATTTGCGTATTCGGCCTCTTCCTTGGCTTGCCAAATTTTTTGCTCGGCTTCCTTTCTCTCCGTAATATCTCTGGCAACAACGAGAACAAGCGCTTTCTCGCCTTTTTTGAAGCCTAAGGGGATTCCACGCCCCTCATACCACGTCTCCCGTCCCTTCACCGTAACGCTGAAGTCTTGAATATGGATGGATTTTTCGCGGGTTGTTTGACGAATGAAATCAAGGAAAAAATCAGCCTCCGCACTATCGAAGCGATCATTCAGAATGCTATTGGAAAGTCCCCCTGTTTCGTCATGGACTATTGCGCGGCCACTACCAAATTCCCCATGGAAACGGCCTTCTTCATCCACCAAAAAAATCAAATCCGGCATAGCTGCCGTCAGACTCCTGAAGAGTTCGTTGCTTTCCTTAAGAGCTCGATTGGCCTCTTCGCGATCTTCTAACAGGTTATTGAACGTATTGAAAAGAAGACCGATTTCATCTTTTTGGTGCTTAGCCGGAGCCTCAAAACGCTCTCGCATTTTCGGCTGCTTATAGAGATCGGTAATGCCTTGTAAGAGCGGACGGGAAAGCATCCAATAGAAAATGGCGGCGACAGCCAAACTCAACAGAATATTTCTAATCACCCCGGAAAAGAAGACCAGCGCTAAACGCTCAATAAACCCTCGCGCAACAAGTACGCCGTCAACGGAAACACTGATTTTCCCGACATACTTCGAGCTTCCCTCAACATAGAGTTCAACCTCATAATCTTTGGTTTTACCAATAAGCAAATGCGTGAGGACGCCATACCCGGTTTTGGTTTTAGGGCGCTCCAAATAGGCAAGTCGCTCATTGAAGTCATTGATGATTTCGGCCCGGTAAATAGGCTTGTATTCAAACAGCCCTTCCAAAACCCCGTTAGCAAGATTTGAGTTCAGCGCATAAGCGGCCTGGGTTGCCGGTCCTTTGAGCGCACCAATCACCTCGTTGACTGTACTGTCGATCTCGCTTCTTTCGCGATTTACATCCGATAAAATTTGCAAAAGACTGAGAATAAGGCCGATAACAAAGGCCGACGCAACGACAAGCTTCACCTGCCGATAGAACAGGCTATCGCTGAATTTTATTCGTTTTGCGTCAACCGCCTGGTTGGCGCCCTTGGTCGTCCCAGGGGCATCCTTAAACATGCCAAGAAATTCCTATTCTCCAGTTTTCTTTTTCACCATTCTTTGGAGAAGTAACTCTCGGTTCACTAAAAAGCTCATAATGATGAGCACCATATTCGCCGAACAGTATACTACACTTTCCGATTGCGTTTGAATTAATTCGGAAAAGGAATTCCGAGCCGACCCAATATTTTATAACGGATCGGCAGGGAACGGTACCAAAGGCGCCCCTCCTCAAGGCATTGCACCCCAACCTCCGATATTGTGTAGTACTGAACGTCTCGATGCCATCCCTCTTCAGGAGGCAGTTGACGGATATAACCGTCACGTTTCAATCTCTCAAAAACATGACATACCTCATGAACGCCTTCGAGGTGCATACCGAAAGCCATATCACCGGCTTTGGTCAAAAGGTTCCCGTGTTCCAAAGAAACCAGAGCGTCATATATTATGAGTCGATGTGGCATGGGGGAAAATCTCCATCGACATTGCTGTTCAACCGGAGATTTAAGGTAAGTTTCTGGGCGAAATTGGGGCAAATCGCTTACTTCACAGAATCGTGAACAACAGCGGTTTTCTAGGACTTTTATTTTCTCGGACAAAGATACTTTGACAAATCGGCAATACGGCTGTTTACCGATCAATTTACGATGTGTAATGTGTCTCAAAAGCCAAAAAGGTGAAAAGATAAACAACTAACAGCTGAGACTTTACGTTGCCGATGAAGGACACTGAATCCCTCACGGGTGCATTGGACCACGACCTCCTCAGACAGGTTCTGGAGGGTACGCCCGTACCCACATTCGTGATCGATGATCAACATAGAATAATCCACTGGAATCATGCCTGTGAGACAGTAACGGGATACCCTGCACCATTATTGTTGGGAAACGCAGAGGCCTGGAAACCTTTTTATACTGAGGAACGCCCAACCATGGCGAATCTCATCCTCGATCAGCGAACGGATGAAATTCCTCAATATTACAAAAACAAGGTTCGTCAATCAGCCGTTATCAATGGTACTTGGGAAGCTGAAGATTTTTTCCCCCATTTCCCCAACGGAGGAAAATGGCTTTCTTTTTCAGCCCGCCTTCTCCGCGATGCAGACGGCAATATTGCCGGGGCCATCGAAACCCTCCAAGACATCACGACGCAACGCAATTATGAGTTGGAACTGGAACATCAAGCCAAACACGACGGCCTGACATCTTTACCAAACCGCTCTCTTTTCATCGATCTCCTTAATCAGGCCTTGGCCCATGCCGAACGAGACGAGCGATTTCTGGCAGTCCTCTACGTCGACCTCGACGATTTTAAGATGATTAACGATTCGCTCGGCCATAGCGCGGGCGACGCCTTTCTGATTGAGATCGCCAGCCGCTTGAAAGAAAGCATCAGAGTCGGCGATACGGTCGCCAGGATTGGTGACGATGAATTCGCCGTACTTCTTTTTGCCCCCGAAAGCGAAGGTCATATTACAGACGTCACGCAGAGACTTATGGAAGACCTTTCCAAGGCTGTTTGTTTCGGAGAAAACACCCTTTACGCCCGATCCAGCATCGGTATTTCAGTATATCCACAGGATGGCGACACTCCTGAAACGCTCATTAAAAATGCCGACAACGCCATGTGCAGAGTTAAAGCGCGCGGCAAAAACGGTTTCCGTTTCTTTACCCAGGACATCGACCGGCGCGCCCATCAGCGCCTAAAAATCGAACATGGCCTATATGACGCCATAGAGAAGGACCAATTGGAGCTTTTCTATCAGCCGCTCTATACGCTAGCGAGCGGCAAAATCGCCGGGGCGGAGGCCCTGGTACGCTGGAATCACCCAGAAAAAGGTCAAATTCAACCTAGCGAATTCATCCCCATTGCAGAGCAAACGGGGCTGATCGTTCCTATCGGCGATTGGGTTTTGAAAAATGCGCTTCAAGAAGCTCGCTCCTGGTCTAAAATTATCGATACGCCTTTACGCATTTCGGTCAACGTATCGGCCCGGCAGTTTCAGCGCGGGGCGATCATGGAGTCCATGCGTCAACACTTCGTAGACTACAAGAACGCCAACCTCAGCTTGGAACTGGAGGTGACTGAGAGCATCGTTATGCATAATCCTCAACAGGCTGGCGAGTTGTTGCAGGAATTGAAAAATTTAGGGGCACATCTGGCGATGGATGATTTCGGCACGGGTTACTCAAGCCTTTCCTACCTACGCCGTTTTCCTTTCGACATGATCAAAGTGGATCGTGCCTTCATTCAGGATTTAGGGTCAAACCGGGAGGCCGAAGCCATCATTCGCGCTGTCATCGAACTCGGCACCGCCCTTGGGTTGCAAATGGTAGCCGAAGGCGTTGAGACGGAAGCGCAACGCATGTTCCTGCAAATGGAAGGCTGCCATGAAGTTCAGGGGTTCCTGTTTGCCAAACCTCTTCCAGCTCGTGAGTTCAGGGAACTTCTCAAAAGCAATGCGGGATTGGAAGCCATCGATGGCGCCGGGGCGTTTATCTAGGGGGCACATCCCATTTGGTTAGACAGGCGCTCTACTCAAAAAGGGCTAGAAGCTCTTCATAGCCCTCTTCGGCCATCTTGTCCTTGGGCACAAATCGAAGAGCGGCGGAATTGATGCAATAGCGCAGGCCTGTCGGCGCGGGACCATCGGAAAAAACATGCCCGAGATGAGAATCGGCCAAGCAACTGCGCACCTCGGTACGCGGCATCAGCAGCTTGAAATCCGTCTTTTCAACCAACCCACCATCAGCGAGCGGTTGAGTGAAACTTGGCCAGCCGGTGCCGGAATCAAACTTATCTCGCGATGAAAACAAGGGCTCTCCGCTTACAATATCGACATAAAGACCGTCGCGCTTTTCATCCCAATAGGCGTTGTTAAAGGGCACTTCCGTTCCGTCTTTCTGGGTGACTTGGTATTGCAGGTCGGTCAAACGTTGCCTCAAGTTGGCCTCGTTTGGTTTGCGATATCCTCCCTCTTTGCTTCCCACTTGGGTAAAATCAATTTTCAAATCCTTTCCCCAAGCCTCCTCGACAAAACGCATCCTCCCTGATCCGGAAGCGTAGAACCCATAGCGCAGCGGATTTTTATCGGCATAGTCCTGATGATAATCCTCGGCATTATAAAATTTGCTGAAAGGTTTAATCGGTACGGCAATCGACGATCCGAACCGTCCCGTTTCAACAAGCGCCGCCTTTGATTGTTCGGCTAGTTTTTTTTGCTCGTCGTCATGATAAAAAATCGCCGGACGATACTGTCTCCCCCGATCATGGAACTGCCCTTCCCCATCCGTCGGGTCAAACATCCGCCAGAAAGCGGCCAATAGTCCTTCATAGGAAACAACGGCCGGATCGAAGAATACTTGAACCGCTTCCAGATGGCCTGTCGCACCGCTTGCCACCTGTTCATAGGTTGGATTTTCTTCACTCCCGCCAGTATAACCGGATATCGCCTCTTTAACGCCCGGCACCTTTTCGAAACCAGCCTCGATACACCAAAAGCACCCACCGGCAAAAGTCGCAACAGACAGACCGCTCACATTCTTATCCTTCATCATTGTCTTGACCGTCCCAGCATTGAATAGCGCCACCAGAATCAGCGCAGGCCATACCCAAAGCCAACGGCGTTTCGCGTTTTCCATGACCGCTTCATATCGGCCTATGACTGCCTGATGAAAATAGGGAGGCACAGCCTTAAGTTCCAGGCTGCAAGGATCACAGTTGCGTTATGCTCGCGTCATTTATCGACGCCAGGATAGGTAATCGCTAAGACTTCAAGCTCATCGGAACCGCCGGGAAGCTGAATTTCTTTGCTATCCCCTACTCTCAATTTCATAAGAGTTCTGGCGATAGGGCTGATATAGCTGATTTTCCCCTCGGCCAAATCGGCCTCATCCAAACCGACAATCTGGACCGTCGTTTCCTTATCATCCTGATTGACGTAGGTCACTTTGGCTCCGAAACGAACTTCCTCCAGGCCCACTTGGTCTTCAGGGTTTACAATAACGGCGTTATCAATTCTCTTGCGCAGATACCGCACCCGGCGGTCGATTTCACGTAACCGCTTTTTGCCATAGATATAGTCGCCATTCTCGCTTCGATCACCGTTGCCCGCCGCCCAAGAAACGACTTTGACCACCTCAGGCCGCTCGACCTTCCAAAGACGGTCCAACTCCTCCTGTAGCGTCTTGGCCCCGGTAGGCGTCACATAATGGGGCTTGTCGCTCACGTCTTGAGCCTCACTTGTTCAAACGAGACGCAATTCAACGCGATTTCGCCCGCTATTTTTAGCTGCAAGAAGAGCTTGGTCCGCGCGGTTGATCAGTGCCGTATCATCCTCGCCGGGCTCATACTCAGCAACGCCGAAGCTCGCAGTAATACGGATGGTTTTGCCGGCAAAAGAAAAAAAGTATTCCTCAATTTCCTTGCGCATTCTTTCAGCAAGAACCTGAGCCTGCTCCAGATCGCAATCGGGGAACAGCAAGAAAAATTCTTCTCCCCCCCAACGGCACATAACATCGCTTTCGCGCAAAAGTTCGCGGACGGTATCGGCCACCGAGCGAAGCACCTCATCTCCAGCCAAGTGGCCGTAGGTATCATTAACTTTTTTAAAGTGGTCGAGATCAAAAATGACCAATGAAAGCTTTTGTCCTTTGCGTCGCGCCAAGCTCATGGTTTGCCGCAATATGCCGTCAAACATCTGACGATTGAGCACACCCGTCAGCTTATCCTGGCTGGCCATTTCCTCGAGTTTTCTCTGATAGCCGCCAACGGTGAGATTGGCAGTCAAAATAACAATCAGGGTAATCACAACCGCAACGAACAAATTGATTACGAAGGTGCGCGTCAAACGTTCGCTTCCCTCAGAACCGCCCTGCTCAACAATCAGCAACCAACCAAATTCCGGGACATAGCGACTGTTGACGAACCGTTTATCACCTTTGTAATCATAGGAAAACGCACCTCCGGGAGAGGTCAGCAACACCGTTGCTATACTATCCATGCCGGGACGGTTGCGAATATTCGTTGCCCCGTTGAAGCCCTTACCATGCAGCGTGACCGCGCCTTGACGATTGATAAAATAGATTTGCCGCCCATAACGCTTTTCATAGTTATCGACCAATCTTTTAACCGCATCGACAGCGAGCCCGACACCGATGGCTCCTATATAATCACCCGAATACCCATAGACACGGTGATTGATAAAAACGGTCAGTTTGCTTAAATCAGCCGTATCGTGATCTACGTTGATTTCATAATTGTCGGTCATCTTGCGGACGCGGAAATACCACGCATCCTGCGGGTCTTCTTCTTTTACCTTTTTCAAGATTCCTTTGGGATGATAATAGCGCCGTGTTTTTTCCGAAACGAAGTAGCTGGTAACCGTATTGAATCGCTGTTGAATGGCTGTCAAATAGCGGATCAGCTTCTTTTCATTTTCTTCACCGGACAGCACCCAATCGCGCACAAAAGTGTCCTGAGCCATTAGTTTCGAGATGAAAATCGGGCGCAGCAGATCCTGTTGAATTTCCGAATAAACGTTGTCGCTTGTCAAAGGAAGGGTGTTTTCCGAGACCTGTTCGGTCAGAGACTTCTGCGCAACGAAATAACTAACAAATGTCGTTGCTAAAAAACCACCAACCAACAGAACCGTAATCGTAACGATCAGGCGCAACTTTCTCGACTTCAAAGATCCCTCCCAACAAATTTTTGATCATCCTAGACTAAATATGCCCAAAGGCAATGACTGCCTCGCCTCCCCCCCCCAAAGACGTCACCCTTGGCAATTAACCCGGCTCTTTAAACGCCTTGGCGAAATCGGAAATAATTTTTCGTAATTTTTTCTCCTGGACATTTTGGGCAGCATCATTCGTTTTCATCCAGGTGCGGGTTCGCATCTCCTTTTCCGGCCAGTCGGTCAATTCGGTCTGAACATCCATAGGAAAGACCTGCACCCTACAGACAAGTCCCCCTTTTTGTTCCGATTTCACGTAGGTGTAAACGCCGACCGATTGTTTTGCCACACGCCCCCGTATCCCGGCCTCTTCATAGGCTTCTTTCTCTGCCGATTTGCAGGGCGTTAAATCTCTTTCAATCCCCCCTTTGGGCAAAACCCACCGCCCGGTATCCATGGAAGTAATCAGCAGAATTTCCAGCTTACCCTTGCGCCAACGGTAAGGAATAACCGCCGATTGCTGCTTGAATGAAACGGATTTGGACAATCAGAAAAGCCTCACGTCAGCAATAAACGCCGACGGCTTGCCAGCCGATTACTGACATAAAAGTTACCCAACCAGCGTTCACTCCACAGAGTATATTCCGTTAGTGTTCTTGAAAAAAATTAAACATGAGAAAATTCGCTGTCTGCATCCCATAGGCTCACAAAGAATACGGCAACGATTGGAGCCCAGTTAGGGTCAGGACTCATTAATCCGATGCAATTCTGTTCATTCTATTTAGCCGAGGGCAAGGAGGCAGGACGCAGAATGGATCGGATTAATGGGTCCTGACCCTAGTTTTCCCGTTAAAAGCGCTTAAGGAGACTGCGTAGCAAATGCAATGCGGGTAATACCGGCTTGTCGTCCAAGGGACAGCATTTGGGCAATCCTCTGATATGGAACGGAGGCATCCGCTCCAAGTCGTAATACGAGTTCAGGGTCTTCTTTCAGCCTTTCCCTAAGCAACACCGGCAAGGTTTTTTCCGGGACGGCATGCCCGTCCAGTTCCACCGCCCCCTCAATCCGCACAACAAGCGTAATTGCATTGATGTCCTGTGCGGCGGGCGCTTCGGCTTTTGGCAAATTGACGTTCAACGCCTGCGCCATCAACGGCGCGGCGATGATAAAAATCACCAACAGCACCAACATGACATCAACAAGCGGCGTAACGTTGATCTCCGATAAAGGCTGATCGGAGTCTCCCCCTTGTGAACCCATCGCCATTTTATCGCCCCTTCGCCATGGCAAGCATTCGCGTAGCATTGCCTTCCGTGGTGCTACAAACCCGACGTAGAAGACGAAGCAGCAGGTTGTAGCCAACCACGGCCGGAATGGCGGCGAACAGACCTGCCGCCGTCGCGACCAACGCCTCGGCCACCGGTCCGGCAACAACCTCCAACGAAACGGCGGCATCGGAATCAAGCCCCTGCAATGCATGCATAATGCCCCACACAGTACCCAACAGCCCGATGAACGGCGATGCGTTGCCAATGGTGGCAAGCAGGGTCAGACCGCTTTCCAAGTTCATCCGGCAATCGCGTACCAAATGTTCTAAACGAGCTTCAAGATTGCCATTTGTATGCGGAGAAAGCGCTTCCACTGTCAGAC
>CBDUMN010000090.1:0-14030 GCA_965368335.1 uncultured Rhodospirillales bacterium | reverse complement strand
GTGATCTGCGAAAGCCAGGAAGAGGCGGTCAGCAAGATCTTGGGTGGTGAGGTTAACAAAGGCGATGTGGTTATCGTCCGTTATGAAGGGCCCCGCGGCGGACCGGGCATGCAGGAAATGCTCTATCCGACCAGTTATCTGAAGTCCATGGGGTTAGGCAAGGACTGCGCCCTGATTACCGATGGGCGTTTCTCGGGGGGCACCTCGGGCCTATCCATCGGTCATGCTTCGCCGGAAGCGGCCGAAGGGGGCGCCATTGGCTTGGTCGAGCCGGGCGACACCATTGAGATTGATATTCCCAATCGCGCAATCAACGTCAAAATCTCGGATGATGAATTGACCAAACGGCGCGCGGCCATGGAAACCAAGGGCAAGAAGGCCTGGAAGCCGGCCAACCGGGATCGCAAGGTTTCCAAAGCCTTGCGTGCTTATGCCGCCATGACTTCCAGCGCGGCTAAGGGCGCCGTGCGGGACCTGTCCGTACTTGGAGAGGAGTAGGCCGGTTTGCCGCTTCCTGAACCCAAGTCACGTAAGCCCCGGCATACCCGTGAGATTTCCTTTCAAGGATACGAGCGGGATGATGGCCTTTGGGACATCGAGGGGCACATCACCGATATCAAGGGCGACGATTTCGTCAATTTCGGCCGGGGCCTCGTCCCCGCCGGGACGCCTATCCATGATATGTGGATCAGAGTAACGGTCAATCTGGATCGGGAGGTGGTCGAGGTTGTCACTGCTATAGATTCTGCGCCTTACGATATCTGTGAAACCATTGAACCGGCCTTTAAGGCGCTTGAGGGACTGACTGTTGGTCCCGGCTGGACCCGCAAGGTTAAAGAATTGCTGGGTGGGCGCAACGGATGTACCCATGTGGTCGAAATCCTCGGCCCCTTGGCGACGGCGGTTGTCCAGACCCTCTATCCGGCCATGCGGCAGCGCGAGGAGGCCAACCCGCCTGCCGTGCCGCAACGGCCCTTTCAACTGGACGGCTGTCATACGTTGGCCAGCAATGGCGAGGTCGCCAAGGTTCGCTGGCCCGAATTTTATACGGAAGAGTGATCCGGTTCAGACCTTTAATTCGCACCAAACGGGCGTGTGGTCGGAGGGCTTTTCCCAGCCGCGCGGCGTTCGGTCGATCCCGGCGTTTTCCAATCGGTCGGAAGCTTGCGGTGAGAGCAGTAGGTGGTCGATTAGGACCCCTTGGTCCCTGTTCCATGCTCCGCCGCGATAATCCCACCAGGAGTAGCGCCCTTTTTCGGAGCAAAGCGCCTTAAAGGCGTTGGTCAACCCGAGGTGAACGATTTTGCGCCAAGCGGCGCGCGAAGCGGGGCGACAAAGGGCGTCGTTTTTCCAGCCTTCCGGGTCGAAAACATCATCATCGGTTGGGGCGATGTTGTAATCGCCGCCGAGGACAAAAATATCGCCGGTTTCTAGAAGGCTTTGGGTGTGCCGGTAGAGCCGCTCCATCCAGGCCAGCTTGTAGTCGTATTTTTCGCTATCGACCGGGTTGCCGTTGGGGAGATAGATCGAAGCGACACGAACACCATTGGTAAAGGCTTCGATATAGCGAGCCTGTTCGTCGTCGGGGTCGCCCGGCAACTCTGTTTCCAGAACTTCAAGGGGAAATTTGGAGAAGATCGCCACGCCGTTGTAGGTCTTTTGTCCCTTAACCGCCACGTTATAGCCCCGATCTTCGATCTCAAGCCGAGGGAAGGCCTCGTCAGTCATCTTGGTTTCCTGCACCAAGACCACGTCTGGCTGAAATTCATCAAGCCAAGTTAGCATGTGTTCGAGGCGGGCTTTCAGGGAGTTGACGTTCCAGGTGGTGATTTTCACCGGTTATCTCCAATTCGAAGTGATTCTTGTCACGGGCAGGAAGGCTTCTACCTGTTAATGTGCTAGCATGAGGTTGGTTTAAGAGGAAGATGCTTCCGGTGAAAGTTACCGGTCTTATCGTATTGGTGATGCTTTTTGCTATCCCTGCTACGGGATGGGCGGCGTCCTGTGCGTCCCAGGATACGCGTCACATTAAGGTCAATGTCACCCGGGATATGGGGCGTGTCGTGTATGACTTCAGGCGTAACCAGGCCGAGTTGAAGCGTATGTCAGGGCAGAATTTAAGCAGCGCTTGGCAGGTGAATGGACTGACCGAGGGAACCTTTACCAGTCGGTCCAGTGCTCGATTTACGCTGAAACCTTCGCGCAAAGGGCGGTATTACTGCGTGCGCCTCAACTCTGTGGCGCTCAAGGTCGGCTTAGATCGGATCGTTATTTATATCGCCAATAAATACCGACGAAACAGTTGCCCCTTCAGGGCCGTGATGAGCCACGAGCAGGAACATGTGGAAATTAATAGGCGGGTTTTGCGGCGTGTAGGATGGCGTATTGATGAAGAGGTGCGCAGCGCCGTTTACCGTTATAAACCCTTTTCTGCGCGTTCCGAGGCCGAAGCGCAACGGAAGCTTTCAAAGTATTTCGATGATGCCCTTAGCCCGTTGTTTAGGGAGCTAAACGCCCAGGCTGATGAAGAAAATGCCCGTATTGATACCGAGGCAAGCTACAAATACTTAACCAGGCAATGCGACCGATGGTAAGTTGATTTGCCATAATTGCCGCCATTCGTACGGATGGTGTTCTTTGCGGTAGTATTCATGTCGGGAGGGGATATGAAGCGGGGTTTTATTGCTATTGTTTTTTTCTTGCCATTCGTCAGTGCGACGGCATGGGGTGATTATCTAAAGGGAAACACTGCATTTCAGGCCGGGAATTTCCAGGAAGCGCGCGATGAATGGCTTATGGCGGCCCAAAAAGGAGACGCCAAGTCTTTTATGAGGCTTGGGCGGTTTTATGAAGAAGGCAAAGGTGCTCTCCAGGATTTTATCAAGGCTCATGCCATGTATAATCTTGCTGCATCTTTGGGAGGGGATGATGAGGCCGTTAAGGCCCGGGATTCTCTAGCGGAAAACATGCCGCAAGAGGATATCTCAAAAGCTCATTTGCTGGCTAAATCTTGGGTGGCGAATCCTGCCAGCATAGGGGATATGCCGAATCTTGTAAGGCCGAAGGATGTAAAGTACTTCAATGGTAAATGGGCGCTTAAGTTTGGTATCCCCGACGAGCTCATTTGTCAGAATGTTCAGTCAATCAGTCCCATCAAAATTAACAACGGTAAATGGTCGATGTATATCACCGGTGGCGGTGATGGGGGGCTGTCCTTGCTATATGGCAAGATCGATGCAACAGGCGCCTTGAACGGGTACGCCTCCGGTCAATATGTTGGGGCGTTTTTCAAAGGCAATCTACGCAATGACGGTACGGGCTCCGGCCATCTCCAGCTTGTTGGAGAGGGAAATTGCTTTATGCCTTGGACGGCCAAGCTTAACGACCGTTAGCCCCCCTAAACGCTAAATGACGACCCGCAGCCGCAGGAGCTTGTGGCGTTGGGGTTGGTCATGCGGAAGCTAGCGCCCATGAGGTCTTCCACATAGTCGAGTTCGGCTCCGGCGACGAAATCGAGAGAGGTTTCGTCGCAGACGATGGTGACGCCGTGATAGGTGAATTGAAGATCGTCTTCGCCGACTTCGTCGTCCAGGTCGAATTTGTAGGAAAAGCCCGAACAGCCGCCGCCAACGATGGAAATGCGGAGTTTTAGGTCCGGGTTACCTTCCATCTCGACCAGTTGCTTGACCCGTTCGGCGGCGCTGGTGCTTAAAGAGACGACTTTCGCGCCTTCTACGGCGGTGGCGGTTTCGGTTGCGGCGCTGGCTTCGCTCATAATCTTTTCCATATTTGTCTGCTGTTTCGTTGAAACCATTTTAACGGTTTCTGCGTTTTATGTAAGCCGATCATGAAATAAGTCAATCAGTTGCTCTCCGGTTCTTTTGGAAGGTAAGCTCGTAACCATGGAACATCCCGCTACTCTCACAAGCTATGCCTGTCGCCCGGAAGAGACCCGAGGACGATTGGTCTCGGAACCGGAAAGCGCCACGCGCACCTGCTTTCAGCGTGATAGGGACCGCATCATTCATTCGGCTGCTTTTCGGCGCTTGCAGTATAAAACCCAGGTTTTTGTTAACCATGAGGGTGACTTTTTCCGTACCCGTCTGACCCATAGCCTGGAAGTTTCGCAGATCGCCCGCTCGGTCTGCCGGTTTTTACAGCTGAACGAAGACATGGCCGAAGCACTGGCCCTGGCGCACGATTTAGGGCACACCCCGTTTGGTCATGCTGGCGAAGATGCGCTCGACGTCGCCATGGAGCCTTATGGCGGTTTCGACCACAATGCTCAGTCTCTGAAAGTGGTGACCAAGCTCGAGCGTCGTTATTACCAGTTCGATGGGTTGAACCTGACCTGGGAAATTCTCGAAGGGATCGTTAAGCATAACGGCCCGGTTGCCAAGGCTCATCCGTTCATCACCGAATACAATGCCGAAAACGACCTCTGGCTCGACACCTATGCGTCGGCTGAAGCTCAGGTCGCCGCCTTGGCCGACGACGTGGCCTACAACAACCACGATATCGACGACGGTCTGCGTGCCGGGCTCTTCCGTATCAAGGATTTGGCCGATGTGCCTTTAGCCGGTCCGGTCTTTGCCGAGGTGAAAAAAGATTTTAGTGAGGCCCCGGAATCGGTGCTGATTCATGAGGCGGTGCGCAGAATGATCGGCCTGATGGTCAATGATCTCTTGGAAGAAACGCAAAAAAGGATTAAGGATGCCGCGCCCAAGTCTGCCGACGACATTCGGCGGCTCGGGAGTCCGGTGGCCGCGTTCTCGGAAAATATGCGGGAACACGACCGGGCGCTGAAGCAGTTCCTATTCGAGAACATGTATCGGCACTACAAACTGAACCGCATGACCAGCAAGGCCCGTCGGGTCGTTCAAGACTTGTTTGCATTGTTGGTCAAGGAGCCCAATTGCCTGCCGACTGAATGGCGGGACCGGGCCGGTCCTCCCAACTCGGAAGAGACTGCGCGGCTGGTGTGCGACTACATTGCCGGAATTACGGACCGTTTCGCGCTGGACGAACATCAAAAGCTGTTCGACGTGCAGGCAAGAGCATCATGAATTTTTACCGTTACCTCCGTGAAGCCGTACTTACATCATTAAAAGATCTGGAACGGGAAGGGCTGATCCCCGAAGGGGTCGATACCACCCGCGTTTCGGTTGATCCGCCTCGCGACCCCGCTCATGGAGACGTGGCGACCAACGCCGCCATGGTGCTGTCCAAGGCCGTCGGGATGAAGCCTCGCGACTTGGCTGATTTGCTGGCTGAGCGTTTGGGGGCGATGGAAGAGGTGGAGAGCGCCGAGGTGGCTGGGCCGGGTTTTCTCAACCTTCGGCTTTCCAAAAGCTTTTGGCATGTCCGGTTGGGTGAAGTTTTAAAAACCGGTGAGTCTTATGGCGATTCCCATCTGGGCGGCGGCGCCAAGGTCAATGTGGAGTATGTTTCGGCCAACCCGACGGGGCCCATGCATGTGGGCCATGGCCGCGGTGCGGTGGTTGGCGATGTGCTGGCCCGCTTGCTCGAAAAGGCCGGATACCGGGTAACTAAGGAATATTACATCAACGATGCGGGCGCGCAGGTCGATGTTCTGGCTCGTTCGCTTCACCACCGCTACCGGGAAGCCTTGGGCGAAGACCTTGGTGATGTGCCTGAGGGACTCTACCCGGGGGACTATCTGGTCGCCGTGGGTAAGGCGCTTGCCGATGCTGAGGGTGATAAATATCAAAATGTCGAGGAAAGCCAGTGGCTGCCAGAGGTGCGCCAATATGCCATCGATGCGATGATGGATCTGATCCGTGAAGATTTGGCGGCCCTGGGCGTTGAGCATGATGAGTTTTTCTCTGAGCGTTCGTTGGTTGAGGCGGGCGGCGTCGATAAGGTGCTCGATTTTCTGACAGGTAACGGTTTGATCTATACCGGCGTGTTGGAGCCACCTAAGGGCAAAAAGCCCGATGATTGGGAGGAACGCCCTCAGACGTTGTTTAAGGCGAGTGAATTCGGTGACGATGTCGACCGGCCGATCAAGAAGTCCGATGGGAGTTGGACTTACTTCGCTACCGATATGGCCTACCATCTGAATAAATTCAAACGTGGCTACGGCACCATGATCGACGTTTGGGGCGCGGACCACGGCGGCTACGTCAAGCGGATGGAGGCGGCTATCAAGGCGTTGACCGAAGGGCAGGGGGAATTGGACGTCAAACTCTGCCAGATGGTTTCGCTGCTCGATAATGGCGAACCGGTCAAGATGTCCAAGCGTTCGGGCACCTTCGTCACATTGCGCGAAGTTATCGATGCGGTGGGTAAAGACGTGGTGCGTTTCATCATGCTGACCCGCAAAAACGATGCGCAGCTCGATTTCGATCTTTCAAAGGTCAAAGAACAATCCCGCGAAAACCCTGTGTTTTATGTGCAGTACGCTCATGCGCGGGCTCATTCGGTAATGCGCCATGCCGCCGAACAGTTCCCCGATCTCGAACAGTCGGGAGAGGCTTTGGCGAGTGCTGATTTATCGTTGCTTTCCGATGAGGCCGAGCTCGACCTGATTAAGCAGATGGCGACCTGGCCGCGTTTGGTCGAGGGGGCTGCCGAAGCCCATGAGCCGCATCGTATCGCCTATTATCTCTACGATCTTGCTTCGCTGTTCCATGGTCTGTGGAATAAGGGCAAGGATAATGCCGACCTTCGCTTCCTGTTTGCCGACAATGAAGAACTGACCCGTGCGCGGCTGGCTCTTTTAAAAGGGACGGCGACTGTGATTGCCTCGGGTTTGGAGGTCTTCGGCGTAACACCGGTCGAAGAGATGCGTTAATTCCCTATTTATAAAACCGTTGTAGGCTGCTCCTGGGATATTGGGAGTAATTTGGGCATGGCCTCAGATAACGATAACGGCGCACCGCCGATTGAGATTCCAACGGAGTCTCTCGAATTCGAACACGTCAAACGCGAGAAGACCGTCAAGTCGAGTCTCGGTAGGCGATTGTTGATGATTAGCATCCTCGCTGCGGCGGTTGCCGGTGCGGCCGCTTGGTGGGTGTTCGACGGACAGTATTCGACCATGTTTGCCGGAAGCGACGACGGCCAGGTGCCGACGGTGCGGGCCGATATTTCTCCTGTCAAGGTAAAGCCTGAAAATCCGGGCGGTATGGACGTGCCAAACCAGGACAAACTGGTTTATGAGCGTCTCGGTCAAAAACCGACGGAAGAGCGGGTCGAACGCTTGTTGCCGGAAGCTGAGAAGCCTATGCCCAAGCCGCAGCCTCAACCTGAGGTCAAACCCGAGCCTACTCCGACGCCCGAACCAGCTGAAACGCAACCGGCGCCAATGGCTTCCGGCAATGAGCCGCCAAAGCCTCCGGCTATTCCTACGGAAAAGGTTGTTGCGGAGAAAATCGCGCCCGTAGAACCCGCTATGGAAAAGCAGGTTTCCGCCGTGCCGACGGAAAAGGAAGTGGCTGCCGTTGAGGCTCCTAAGCCTGCTGAGGTCGCCAAACCTGCCGAAGTTACTCCGCCGGAAACGCCGAAACCGACGCCTCTTGTCAAAGCTGAACCAAAACCGGTCCCGGCTCCTAAGCCAGAACCGAAGCCTGCAACGCCTGATTTTTCAAAATCTTATCAGGTGCAATTGGCCGCTGTGCGTTCGACGGCCTCCGCCAAAGCGGAATGGGCGCGAATGCAGAAGAAGTTTCCTGGAGAGTTGAGCAAACTAAGCCTCAATATCGTCAAAGCTGATCTTGGCGAAAAAGGGATTTTCTACCGGTTGCGGGCCGGTCCCGTCGCCGATGTAGCGACGGCTAAGGCCATTTGCTCTGCCTTGAAGGCTAAGAAGGCGGGGTGCTTGGTTGTCCTCCCTGGAAAATAACCGGCCGGGCGCGGTCGTTTTCGGTTGTGCCCGCGCTTCCGTAACCCCAGAAGAAAAAGTCTTTTTCAGGGATGCCAATCCCTTGGGCTTTATTCTGTTTGCGCGAAACTGCGAGACACCTGATCAGGTAACGGCGCTGATTGCCGACTTGCGGGACACTGTTGGCCGTGCCGACGCCCCTGTGCTGATTGATCAGGAGGGGGGAAGGGTGGCTCGTTTGAGGCCGCCCCATTGGCGAGATATGCCCGCCGCTTCCCGTTTCGCCGATTTGGCGACGCGCAACCCTGAAGCTGCCGAGGAGGCTGTGTATCTTAACAACAGATTGACCGCAGAAGAGTTGCGACGGCTTGGCATAACGGTCGACTGTACGCCGGTCCTAGACTTGCCTCAGCCAGATGCCGATCCGATCATCGGAGACCGTGCTTTTGGGAACACTCCAGAACAAGTGGTCCGGTTGGCCGAAATGGTTTGTAAGGGGATGCTGGATGGGGGCGTTGCGCCAGTCATCAAGCATGTTCCCGGGCATGGGCGGGCGACGGTCGATAGCCATGAGGCCCTGCCAATCGTCGGGACCGATGCCGAGACGTTAGAGACGCACGATTTTGCTCCGTTCGCAGCGCTTTCGGCGATGCCTTGGGCGATGACGGCTCATGTGGTCTACCAAGCTTTTGATAGAGATGCGCCCGCGACCCTATCTAAAAAGGTAGTCGAAGAGGTCATTAGGAGACATATAGGGTTTGATGGTTTGTTAGTTTCGGACGATCTCTCGATGAAGGCGTTGGGCGGCGATTTTCGTCTGCGCGCCGAGCGGGGCCTTACCGCCGGATGCGATCTGGTGCTCCACTGCAATGGTGAGGTCGACGAGATGGCTGCCGTGATGGAAGGCTGCCGCCCGATGACGGAAAAAGCTCAGGCGCGATTCGCCGAAGCCGAAAGAATGCGGACGGAAACATGGGTGCCGATTAATGAGGATGAAGCCGAAGCCCGTTTGGCCGAGTTGCTGCAATGAATGAATTTTACGATATCGCCTATACAGTTTCGGTCTGGGCCCTGCCAATTTTGCTGGCGGTGACGCTCCATGAGGCGGCGCACGGCTGGGTGGCCTGGAAGTTGGGCGACAATACGGCTCGGTCTTTAGGACGCGTCACCTTCAATCCGCTAAAACATATCGATCCGTTTGGAACTGTCATCCTGCCGGGCCTTTTGTTGCTTGGCTCGGGCGGTAAATTCATGTTCGGCTTCGCCAAGCCGGTGCCCGTTAACTTCTGGAATTTACGCAGTCCGCGTCGCGATATGGTTCTTGTGGCCTTGGCCGGGCCGGGTAGTAACTTATTAATGGCCACCACGGCTATTTTTTTGCTTCACCTGTTGCCGCATTTGCCGGTCGAGATGGCCTATTGGGCGAGAGACAATCTGCTCAATGCCGCCTGGATCAATCTTATCCTCGGCGTTTTCAATATGATGCCCTTGCCGCCGCTTGATGGGGGGAGAGTGGCTGTCGGTCTGTTGCCCCGTTTTTTGGGAGAGCCTTTAGCGAAACTGGAGCGTTTCGGTATCTTCATTATCCTTGGCGTTTTGTTTATTCTGCCCTGGATCGGCGATGCTATCGGCGTACAGCTCAACATTTTTTGGTGGCTCGTCGGCGAACCGGCCTTGTTCATTTTGCGATTCATTGCTCAAATGGCTGGGATCGGGGGGATTTAACAATCAAGGGTCCTGGGGAGCCATGAGCGACCTTTTCGAAGAAGATAACCCGGAAGAGAGCAAGGTTCGGCCGGAAGGTGATCTGAACCTAGAGGTCGACGGCTATGAAGGGCCGCTCGACGTCTTGCTGACGCTTGCCCGGGACCAAAAGGTCGATCTCGTTCAAATCTCCATTCTTCAACTGGCCGACCAATTTTTAAAATGGGTTGCCGAGGCGCGGCGTCGCAATCTGGAATTGGCGGCCGACTACTTGGTTATGGCGGCTTGGCTGGCCTATCTCAAGTCACGCCTGTTGATCCCTGCGCCGGAAGGCGAAGAAGAGCCCTCAGGCGAAGAGATGGCTGCGGCCCTGCAATTTCAACTTCAACGCCTGGAGGGTATGCAGGACGCCGGGGCTAAGCTGATGGCGCGACCGCAATTGGGGCAGGACTTCCATCGGCGAGGCTGTCCCGAACATTTTGTCAGCACCTCGAAGACCGTTTTTGAGGTGACTCTTCACGACATGCTTAAGGCCTATGGCGACATTAAACGGCGCGCCAAGGGCCGGGTGATGGATATTGAGCCGCTGGACTTGTACTCGGTGGATGATGCGCTTCAGCGGCTACGGACTATGCTGGCGATGGGGATTCCCGATTGGGAAGAACTTCAACATTATCTCCCACCCGGCATGAAAGCCGGTTTGCCGACCCGTTCGGCTGTGGCCGCGACCTTTACCGCGACGCTTGAGATGGCTCGTGAAGGCATGGTGATGATTCGTCAGACCGACACATTCGGCCCCATCTATGTGAGGAGTTCGCCGGACGGAAATCGGGAAGGCGGGATGAAGACAACCAAGGATCGGACCGACAATGAGTGAGATCAATACCGACCACTTGAAACTGCTCGAAGCTATCCTGTTTTCGGCAACGGATGTGATGCCGGAAAAATCCCTGGTGACACGGCTTCCCGACGACGCCGACCTGAACAGCCTTTTGGAACGGTTGCAGAAAGATTATGAGGGGCGGGGGGTGCGACTTGTTCAGGCGGGTAAAGGTTGGGCTTTCCGTACCGACCCGGAGATTTCCCGCCAACTCAATGTGGAGAGCGAAGATAAGCGCAAGTTGTCGCGTGCAGCCATTGAGACCTTAGCCATTGTCGCTTATCACCAGCCGGTGACGCGTGCTGAGATAGAAGAAGTGCGGGGAGTCTCTTTGAGCAAAGGAACGCTGGACGTTCTTTTCGATGCGGGCTGGATCAAGCCCAAGGGTCGTCGCCGTACACCAGGACGACCGATGACTTGGGGGACGACCGATGTATTCCTTGATCACTTCGGTTTGGAAACGGTAAAAGACCTGCCGGGTATGGAGGAATTGAAGGCCGCAGGCCTGATCGATACCCGTCCGGCGCTGGCCGCTTATACGGCGCGCGGCGATATGGGGGACCTGCTTGACGCCAATGCCGAGAATGAAGTGGCTGAAGCCGAAGCGCAGGAGATAACCGACCGCCTCAATGAGCCCCTCAACCCGGATGACGGGGTGGAAGCTGAAGTTTGAAGGATAGAAAAAGCATGTCGATTAAAGGCACCGAAACCGAGAAAAATCTGTTGAAGTCTTTTGCTGGGGAGTCCCAAGCACGCAACCGCTATACCTTTTGGGCCGGAAAGGCCCGCAAGGAAGGGTATGTTCAGATTTCTCACATTTTTGAAGAAACCGCCGATCAGGAAAAAGCCCACGCTAGCCGCTTCTATAAGTTTCTCGAAGGGGGAGACCTGGAGATCACCGAAACCTACGAAGCGGGCGGCAACGGTACGACGTTAGAAAACCTCCGGATGGCGGCTGCGGACGAAGAGCATGAGTGGACCGAGATGTACCCCGCTTTTGCAGAAACCGCTCGAAAAGAGGGGTTTGAGGAGATTGCCGCGGCCTTTGAAGCAATTTCGGTGGCTGAAAAGCAGCATGGAAAGCGGTTTTCTGATCTTGCCGACAATATCGAGGCAGGACGTGTTTTTAAGCGCGGAGAGAAAACCGTTTGGCGCTGCCGCAACTGCGGTTACCTACACGAAGGCGAAGAAGCTCCCGAGAGCTGTCCCGCCTGCGTCCATCCTCAGGCTCATTTCGAGTTGTTGGGCGAAAACTGGTAAACCTAAATAGCCTCAAGTGCTGCGCCACCGGTCTTCATCGCGGAAACCGGTGGCGCAGCGTTGCTGAGTACATAAGCCATGGTTTCGAACAGCCTGGGTGGGGTGATGGGCTTTTCGATATAAGCGTCATGACTGACACTGCCTGTCCGTTCCCTTGCCGTCGATTCATCAAGTCCACTGAGAAAGACGATTTTGACCTTTGGGTCGATGGTAAATGCCTGGCGGGCTAAATCGCCACCTGTCATACCGTCCATCAGCACATCGCTTAGAACGAGATCGACCGGGGCCCTAGAGAGCCTATCGATGGCGTTGTAGGGGTCGCCGGCCAACTGGATGCGGTTGATGCCACCCGCTTTCAGGACGGTAGTCAGAAGTTTCTGAAAATTCGGGTTATCTTCAACGACTAAAACCCTCTGAGTGGCCCAGTCGAGATGATATTGGCCGTCCAGCGTAATTTGAGTCGCGGCAAGCTGTGCTTTGGTGTTGCCCATACAATCCCGACAGAGCTGAGCGTCGTCGCCTAGGATATGGTCGGTCAGCCATTTTGAAAGAAAGGTTAGAAGCTCTTCACCTGAGAAATTTTGCGGATCAGCGAGAAAGGAGTCTTTGTATGCTTCAACTTTTTGGGCCAACTCTGCATGGCGCTCTTTATGTTCGCTCAAGCCTGAGTGGTTGGCCATTTCCTGAAAGCGCTCCTCTCGCTCGAAATGATAGATCGTATAGTCGGCAAGAGAGGAAATGACACTGCCCAGAACGGTGGTTTCTTCATTGGCCTCAATACAAGCCGCGACCTGATTGAGCAGGCGGATCAGAACCCGATGGTCTGAATCAATAAAGGGAACGCCTAATTCAAGCTCGTTGGACCACTTGATATAATTCATTCCGTCTTCTCCGTCCGGTTTGCGTAATTGTTGGAGAAGCTAACAGATTCTAGTTCTATCCAGTAATGCATTTGTCTCAAAACGCTTTACTGGCTGTTCCAAAAAATGGTCCATCAGGCTGGAATGGCTTGACCGTATTGCCGTGAGCGTTCAATGGCTGGGGTGCAGGCGGCCTTGAATGTGGCGGCTGGGAGATTCCAAAGGGCTGCTGTTTCCCGCGCCTTGCCGCCCATGACCGTCGTGTTCCGTCCACTGATGGAAAACAAGGGTTGGTGTCCCGCAGCATCCAGAAGGGCATAACCCCGCTTGTCGGGCTCGGAAACGGCAAGTGATGGCAGATCGATGACCTCGGGCGGCATGGATTTGAAAAAAGCCCTGACCAATCCTTGCAGCAAACGTTTGTCTCGGGCTGGGAGGGTGACCCCCAATTCCGTCATGTAGAGCACTTTCGTTTCGTCGGAAAAAGCACCTGCACTGCGGCTTCTGGCCGAGTGGATAAACATTTTTCGCGTTGCATCTGTGCCCTCGTAAAGATAGGAGAAATCGTCCCAGAGTTCTTCGAGCGGTGCAACCCAGCCGTAGTGAAGTCCGGCAATATTGCCGCCGTTTCCAAGTGCTAGTGAGCAGAAAAACGGATGGTCGGCCATGGCGTTTAGCAGGCGATTTTTCAGCTTTTCCAAGGGATAGGACGGTTGAAGAAGCGCCCCGCATCCGACGCTTTTACAGGTAAGCCCTTCGGCTTTTCTTTCATTAAGTTCGGCCAGCGGTTGGTATTCATCCAGACTGTAGACGTCGCCAATGGCATAACGTCGATGACAGCGTGGGCAATGGAGATACTCGCTCCAACTCGCCGGGTCGATGGGAGCGCCATGCCCGAAGATATCCCGATAGCAGGTCGCAAGCCCGGTAACGAAAGTTTCATCCTTCATCGCCGCTTTCGCATCGGTGAGATAAGCGATGCGGTAGGCTTCCCCCGAAGCGGTCAGGTAGAGGCGTTCTTCGCGTTGGAGCCAAGGTTTCATGTCAGAAATTCAGGTTTGAAATTTCGGTCACGGCCAACCTGGTGGCGACGAAGGTCACCGCTTTCTCCGGGATAAAGGGCTTGCAGGTATAGATGTCGAGGTCGAGTCCATCCTCCCAGTCCATCACCACGCCCGAGGTTTCCCAATGCATCCAGGCAGCTTGTCCTTTAACGAAGGGTTTCGAAAGAACGCGCATATCGAGCACTTGGGAGAGGGCGGGGAGCAAGGCTTCAACTTCCGGACGGCGTGGCGGACGGGAGAGCAGCCCCCTCATGGCGAGGCGTTGACGGCAGATTGTCGGCGCCAATTCCCGCCAATGAGTCGCCCCGTCGTGTAGTGACTTGGAGACGGTGTTCTCCGGTTGTCCTTCAAAAAAATCCTGAGCGTGTCGAATGATGGCCGAACGCGGTAGGGGGGTGCGGGTGGAAATGTCGATG
>CBDUMN010000089.1:0-14652 GCA_965368335.1 uncultured Rhodospirillales bacterium | reverse complement strand
GGCGGTGAGTGGCGCTGAAACACCTATCTGTTCTGCTAGTTTTTCCAGCCGGTTTGGGTCGTCTATGGTGAAGAACGGTGGAAGCCCCAACTCTTTGCGGCGAGCGAAGACCTTGAGGGTTAACTCGCCGCCGATTCCAGCGGGCTCACCCATGGTCAGCGCAAGAGGAGGGTGCAGTTTACTCAAAGCCGGATATCGATAATCGCTGAGCGATGTAGGTCACGCATCAATTGCCGGGCAAGCAATTCCTGCCGCTCATTTTCCAAAGATCGTTTGATGCGCGCCCGTTTTGCGGCTTCGCTTTCTTCCACCCCGGCTTCCCGCGAGCAGACCATAAAGATCATGATGCCGTTGGCGCTCATGGTCGGTGTGCTCGCTCGGTTGATTGGAAGGTTTTCGACGAGGTTGCGGAAAGCAGGGGGGAGTTGTCCGACCATCACGGTTCCGAGGCTGCCGGAAAGAGGCGATCCGACCTTTTTGCCGATAGCGTCCATATCGGAACAATTGGCCGCTTTCTGGGCGATGCTGCGGCCCTGCGTCATGAGGCCTTCGCGTATGTTTTTATCGGCCTTTTCAGGAACGGCTAAAACCACTTGTTGGAGTTGAAGTTTGACATTATTTGCGGCTTCCGATCCGGCCTTGCGAACACCGTCAAGCCTAAGGATATAATATCCCGATAGCGTACGGATTGGCTGTGATATCTGTCCGGGCTTCATTCCGCCTAAAGTTTGTTCCAGGCGGGGGTCCAACTGCCCGGCGTAAAGCCAGCCGAGGTTTCCTTGGGTTGCCGCCGAAGGGCTTTGCGAGAACTGGGCCGCCAAACGTCCGAAATTGGCTCCGGCATTCAATTGTTCCCGCAACCGGTTCGCCAGGGCCAGGGTTTCCTTTTCGTCTCCCGGCTCGTTGACGGCGAAGAAGATTTCTGAGACCTGCCGTTGAGGTTTTTTCTTGTTTGCCTCAATTCGGGCTAACTCGGCATCGATTTCTTCTTTGCTTATTTTTACTTTTCGGCGGGTTTCCCGGTTAATGACGCCGTACCATGCTATTTGCGCTTTGGTTTGGTCGATAATCGATTGTTCGTCGATTCCTCTGGCCTTGATAAAACCTAATATATCCCCGTTTGCGTCCGGATTCTTGTCGCCTATATCGGTTAGCGCGTTTTTCAACATTGCGTCCGTCACATTGATGCCAAGGCGCTCAGCTTCTTGAAGCTGAAGTTTTTCATCGATTAGAGAACGTAAGACTTGTGGCGCGAGTTTGCGTTGAACGTCCCGGTTTCGGGGAAGGCCAGCAGATAGAATGGCCAACTCTATACGGTTGCCCAGATCGTAAACCGAAATTGCTTCGTCGTTAACCAAGGCTGCGATGCTCATAGCGCCTTGCGCCTGGGCTTTAAGGGGCAGGAAACAGGCGATTAATGTAAAAAGGCCAGTGGCGAGGATGTCAAAAGTTTTTATTTTCATATCTCTACCATTCATCGAGCAGCCTCTAACCATCTTCTAGATGGAGCAGCATGGCAAGCCCCAAAAGGGTCGAAACGCCTGAGGGACTCCAAGCGGCAAGGATTACTGGAATACTGTCGGAAAGACCCAGCGCGAAAACCAGATCCGAGAAGAAAAAGAGTAAAAATCCAGTCATCACGCCGCCGGAAATGACGAACAGCATGCCGCCGCGTCTTGCGTGGCGTAGCGTAAAAGTGGCGGCAATCAAAACCATTGCGCAAAACAGCAGCGGTGCGGCTAAAAGGCTGTGCCAGTGGAGCCGGTGTCGAGTGGCTGAAAAACCGGAGTTTTCAAGGGTCCGAATAAAGGCGGGAAGTTCCCAGAATGATAAGGTTTCGGGTGCGGCGAAGCTATCCTGGATTTTGCCGACCGTCAGGTCCGTTTCAAACAGATGCTGTGGGGACCTTTGCATCGGTTGTTCGGGTTTGAAGATGGCGACATCCTTGAGATGCCAGAAACCGTCTTCCAGACGCCCGGTTTTGGCTTGGATGCGTTCGATAAAACTATCTGCGCCGCGGAAGGCGAAAATTGTGACGTCCTGGAGCTCCACCTCCTGTGCTTTCTGCAAAACCGTGTTGGCGTGAATGACTGATTGGCCGTCCAGATTGGCTTGGCGGAGCCAGAGCCCCGTGGGTGAAATAGCGAGTAAATTGGTTTGGCCTTTCAGATAACGGGCCTCCAATTGGTCGAAGCGCAGAAGGAAAACCGAGGAAATCGGATTGAAAACCGAAACCTGAAAGATGCCAATGATCGCAGCGATGACCAGCACCGGAGCCATGAATTGCCAGGCGGAAACGCCGGCCGCTCGAGAGACGACTAACTCATGAGAGCGGGTCAGCCGCCAAAATGTCATCATGCCGCCGAAAAGGACGGCGAAAGGAAACAACTGCCCCGCCATTCGCGGAAGCTTCAGGAGAGACATTTCCAGAATGATGCTTATCGTGACATCCGGTTTGGAGGCCGCCCGGCGTAGTAGTTCTACCGTATCGAAAAGCAGGATGAGGCCGACAAACAGGACAAACAGCATCAAGAAAGATGCAAAAAACTGGCGCCCAACGTAGAAAGAAAGGGTTCTTGATAATCTCATCACGCCTCCTTTCTTTTTCGGGTGGGAAGAGGGAATTGTTTTGATCGGTCCATATGTTGCCGCGACATGATCACCCAACTGATTATTGCAGGGATGAGTGCGGTAGCGTAAATCAGAGGAATTAGGTTAATTTCCTTCGCCGCCAGATTAAGAACGCCCAGGCTAATCGTTTCCATGCAGACCATTAGCAAGATCGCCAGGCTGACCTTTTGGGCGTGTCCGCGTCTGTTGAATGGGCCGGAGATCAAGCAGGCCAGGGCAATCAGCGTGAAAGTATAGGCGTAGAGAGGTGAAACGATTCTGTTGTGCGCCTCGACCCAGAATTCACCATAATCGTCTTTAGCGATGGTCTTGTCTTTTTCGATATTGAACAATTCGTCGACCATCCGTTCGCGGGGTTCGCGATATCGTGTCGGCGCGGCTTTTCGGGAGGACTCTAAATTGAAGGTATAGCGATCAAAGTAAAGGATCGACATCTTCATCGTCTTCTGGTCGACAATCTGACGATTGCCATTGAACATAATGACCCGTGCGCCGTCTTCGGTATCCACCATGGCGCCGCGTTCGGCCATCATGGTTGATGGCTTGTCGGGGGTTCGTGTGTCATGCACCAGAATGCCGAGCAATTCACCCGATTGCGTACGCTCCCGCACATAGACGGTGACGTTGTTGTTGATGGTGTTGAAGGTGCCTTCCTGGAGCAGGACATGGGAGTAGTTGTAACGAATTTCCCACTGGAAATCTCTAAACTGTTGGTAAGACTTGGGCAGGAAATAGAAGTTAAGCGCAAAGCTGAGCAAGGCGACGATGGTCGCCAGGATAAGAGCCGGTTTTGCAATGGCGAATTGGCTCATGCCGGCCGCCCGCATGACCACAAGTTCCCGATCATTGATCATCTTCGTATAGTAGAAAATGATAACGGCGAAGAGTGCGATGGGCAGAATCAAAGTGAGAAAATTGGGTAGCAGCAAGACCGTAAGATAGGCGAATGCGCCTGCGGAAAGCCCCCGGTTGACGATCAGTTCCACGAAACGCAGAGACTGGGTCAGCCAGATCACGCAAGTCAGCCCCGTGGCGACCAAAAGCATGCCGACGCCGAGTTGTCGGAACATATAACGGGTGATGCTGTTCATGGCCTTCTTTTACGCCCAACCAGGGGCCGCCGTCCAGTTCTACCGTGCATCGAACCAGCGGGCATAGACCTTATAAGTCTCCATCATGAGAACCAGTCCAAGCGCAATGGGAACGACGGTCGCCCAGGCTTCCGGTGGAAGAGGTTCGACCTGCAAAACTGTGTTGACGCCGGGAATGTAAAGAGCGGCGATATGAATGCCTTGGGCGGCGGCTGTCAGGCCGACCAGCAGCCAGTTGCTCGACAATGGCATCTGGGTGACTGAGCGAGTTTCCGAGCGGCAGTTGAAAACATGAGCGTTTTCAAAACAAACCATGAGGAGGAGGAGCATGTTTCGGGCCTGGGCTTCGGTCCAGCCAGCGCTTAAGGCCCAGTCGAAAAAGACAAAAGCCCCAAGGCCGATAAAAGCACCGGAGAGGATGACCTGTTCAATCATCCGGCGGTCGAAGATGGGCTGTGACGGGGGGCGAGGTTTACGCGCCAGTACGCCCGGTTCGCCTTTTTCGAAGGCCAAGCCGACATGCTGCAAGCCGTTGGTTACGAGATTGAGCCACAGAAGCTGTACAGCGAATAGAGGGAGGGGCAGCCCTTTTAGAATCGCGAGGACAAACAGCACGATCTCAGAAGCGCCGGTGCTGACCAGCAGATAGACCACTTTGCGAACGTTATCATAGGCGATTCTGCCTTCGCGGATGCCGGCAACGATCGAGACGAAATTATCATCGGTGAGGATCAGGTCGGCGGCTCCTCTTGCCGCGTCGGTACCGTCCTTGCCCATGGCGACACCGATGTGGGCGGTCCTGAGCGCCGGGGCGTCGTTAACGCCATCGCCGGTGACGGCGACGAAGTGCCCCTGACGTTGGGCGGCTTGGACAATATCGAGCTTCTGAACGGGTTCGACGCGTGCAAAAACCTTGGTTTCAGCCATGGCCGCGTCCGCGTCAGCCGGATCACTCATCAGGTCGGCCAGTTCGGAGCCGGTCATGACTTGGTTGCGCTCAGTCGCCGTGCCCAGTTGTTTCGCAATGGCAAGCGCCGTACCCGGATGATCGCCGGTTACCATATGAACGTCGATCCCCGCAGCCTGACATTCTTTGACCGCAGCCGGTACTTCCGGGCGCACTGGATCGATAAGACCGACGAAACCGAGAAACTTCATCCGTTTCAGTTGGTGTGGATCGATGTTTTGAGGGGCGTCTCGGTGATGGCCGTGAGCCACGGCCAGGACGCGATAGCCCGCATGGGCCAGTTCTTCGGCTTCATGCAGCATTGCGCCGCGGTCGATGTTGTCGCACATCGGTAAGATGACTTCTGCGGCCCCTTTGACGTGGAGAGTGGAGCCGGATTGATCGGCGTTGAGGCTTGCCGCGTAACGATTGCTTGCTTCGAAGGGGATAAACGCGTGTTCGGGATGGTCGACGATAAGTGTTTCCCGGTCGATGCCCATTTTCGCAGCCAGCACCAGAAAAGCGACGTCTACCGTATCGCCAAAGTGGGCGTAGCCCCCTTCCTTGGCGGGCCGAAACGTTGCTTCATTGCATAGTGCGGCGCTGACGGCCAGGTCACGGGCGGCGGTCTGCATGGCTTGGCCTTCGAGGACGATCTCTCCTTCCGGGTGATAACCTTCACCGCCAATATCAACAAGGCCGTAACCGGGGAGAAACACCTTTTTAGCGGTTAGTTCGTTGCAGGTGAGCGTACCGGTTTTGTCGCTGGCGATCAGCGTGCAGGCGCCGAGGCCCTCGACGGCGGGGAGTGAGCGAACGATAACGTTTTTCTTGGCCATGCGCGCGCTGCTGACTGAGAGAGCGATGGTGATTGCCACTGGTAGCCCCTCGGGAATGGCTGAGACGGCAAGGGCGACGGAGATGAAGAATATTTCAGCAAGCGCCATGCCTTTGAGAAACTGAGCGACACCGAGAAGGATGACGGCCAGGACGACGAGACTGCCGACCACTTTAATGAATTTTTCGAGCCGAAGAATAAGCGGTGGTTTAGCGCTTTCGGTACTGACAAGCGCCTGGGCGATGCGGCCTACTTCGGTATGAATGGCGGTTTGGGTGACGATGCCCAGTGCGCGCCCGGTCAAAACGGTGGAGCCTGCGAAGGCCATATTACGCCGGTCGCCGACAGTCGTTTCATCAGCTAGAACGACACCGGCTTCTTTGTTGGCGGGCAGGGATTCGCCGGTGAGCAGAGATTCATCGATTTTCAGATCGGTTGCTTCGACGAGCCGCATGTCGGCGGGAACTTTGGCTCCCGATTCGAGGTGCACCAAGTCGCCGGGCACCAGTTCGGTGCTGTTGATTTGGCAGCGTATGCCCTCGCGCTCGGCGACGACCCAGTTTTGAATAAGTTGCTTGAGCGATTGAGCGCTGGTTTCGGCCTTCCATTCCTGGATGGCGCCGATGATCGCATTGATCTGCAAAACCGTGAAGATGAACAGGGCGTCGGTCCATTCGCCAATAATCAGGGATACAATGGCGGCCGCCAGTAGCAGATAGATCAGAGGGCTGGTAAATTGCCGTAGATAAACGAGCAACACCCCATCCCGTTTTCCTTCGGGCAGTGTGTTTTCGCCAAAAAGGGCGCGTCGTTCGGTGACTTCCTCGGCGCTTAGTCCTTCGCGCCGGGTTTCAAGCCTCCGATATACGTCATCAGGCGTTACTGCGTGCCAGTGGTGATGAATTGTCGTCTCAGAAAGCATGATCCACCCCTTTGAAAGGACGCGAGACGAGAAAGTTTAATTATACAATAAGTGGTTGTTGCGACAAGGAAAACTGGTAATTGTCAGGATGTTTCTTGCAAGATGCCGGGTGGCAGGGCATCGTATATGATGAAAACTCATTGGGAGGGATAGATCATGAAGCATTTGATTTTGAAAGGAATGAGTGGGGCGGTGTTGGGGCTGATGCTTGCGACCGGCGCTCAAGCCGAAGAAAGTATGTTTTCCAGCAAGTCTCTGACGCTCAAAATTGCCACCAAGGCCGCTCAGGCGGCATTAATAAATTGTCGTGATGCAGGTTATCAGGTTGCCGTGGCCGTCGTTGATCGAGGCGGAAACGCCCAGGTGGTGCTGCGTGACCGTTTTGCGGGACCGCATACCGTCAAAACCGCCATGGGCAAGGCCTGGACGGCTGTCAGCTTCAGAACCGGCACCTCGGAAATGGTTGGCTTGATCAAGAGCGGAGAAGTGCCGCCGACGATGTCTGGAATTCCGGAAGCTTTGTTTGTCGGAGGCGGTTTGCCCGTCCGGGCGGCGGGATCCATCGTCGCCGGTATTGGTGTTTCCGGTGCGCCGGGCGGCAGTAAGGATGATGCCTGCGCCCAGGCTGGAATCAGCGCAATTGAGGGCGATATCTCTTTTTAGGGCGCTGCGCCTTGAAAACACATTAGGGGTTGCTTATGTAGTGTGCTTCCAACTAGCTGGAGACGGAAATGCACATCAAAAATATGGACCCCGACACTCTGAAGCGTCACCTGGATGACGGTAGCGCCGTGCTGGTTGATGTGCGGGAGCCGAATGAGCATGCGATGGAGCGGATTGATGCCGCCCATTTGATGCCGCTCTCGGCCTATCAGCCGGACCGCCTTCCCGCTCATGCCGGTAAGGTGGTGGTGTTTCAATGCGCTACCGGTAGCCGGACGGGAATGTATGGCGGTCAGCTTGCCATGACGGTCCCTCAAGCAGCCGATGTTTTTCATCTGGCAGGCGGCATTATGGCTTGGCGGTCGGCAGGCTACGAAACCAAGCGCGGCCTGTAGTCACCCTCCGATAAAGCGCCGGAAAATATCTTTGTATTCGCCTGAAGCGTGAAGTTCCGCCAGCCCGGCATTAAAGTCGTCGCGCAGTTTTTTCGACCGGAAACCGACGACAAAACTGGTTTTTCCGCCAAATAGAGAATTGTAGGTGAAATCCTTCGGGTTTTCCCCCATTTCTCTCGTCCAAAACTTGAAGATAGACCCATCGATAATGATGGTGTTGACCCGTTCTTTGAGAAATAGTTTTACCTGCCGTTGCTGGTCGGGAATTTCTTTATAGACACTGGCTTGTTTTGAGGCGGCGGCGAAAGCGGGGCCCAGGTCTTTCGTCGCTCCTTGCCAAGCGACCAGAGAGCGCCCGACCAAATCTCCCATGGCTTTCATTGGGAGGGCGTTTTTTCGGGTAATGGCGAAGTTGTGGAAATAAACGAATTCTTTGGAATAGAAGATGTTATCCAGTTCCGGACGCACCGTTGCGGCCGCATCAACGTGTCCGCTTTGCAATTCGCCGTTTAATCGTTCGTATGTGGTATAGAGTGGTTTGAACGAATGTCCCTTGAAGGCCAGGGCTTTGGTCATGATCTCAAGCTCTATACCTCGGGTGTCGTAAGTATCTTCCAACTTTTCGGCGAAAACGTAGGGTGGTTTGGCAAAGCTGAAGGCGACGGTCAAATGATCCGCCTTGGCTAAGGAGGCGCCACTCATGGTGCAAATCAAAACTATGATTGCATGCAGGAATACGGTCCGGGCTGATTGAATAATAATCAACGGCACGTTTATTACCCTTCAAGAGATGCTTTTGCTTAATATTAACGCGTTTACGCTTTGTAGAACAACAAAACGTTTATCTAGGGTCAGGACCCATTAATTTGATGCAATTCTGTTCCTTCTATTTAGCCGAGGGCAAGGAAACAGGCCGTAGGAAGGGCCATTCCCTTTTAAGGCCTTTCGACGCAACCCCTCGGTTAAATAGAAGGAACCCTTCGGGCGTTCCGCACCTTTGCGCCGGGAGGGCGTCGCCAACCCTTAAAAACCAGGCAGGTTTCCTTCGGGTTGGCTCCTGCCCCGGCACAAAGGTGCGGAACGCAGAATGGATCGGATTAATGGGTCCTGACCCTAATTTAGCGGAAGTAATAAGAGCTCTTGTTGATGTTATCTGACGATTTTGCCGGGGTTTAGCGTATTTTGCGGGTCCAGAGCGTTCTTCACGGCTCGCATGAGATCCACTTCGACGGCGTCTTTGTAGTGGACGATTTCTTCTACTTTCAGTTTGCCAATCCCATGTTCGGCGGAAAAGCTGCCGCCCATTTTTACCGCGATGTCGTGGACGATGCGGTTCATGGCGTCCCAATGATCGAGGTAAGCGGAAGCTTCCATTGCTTCGGGCTGGGTCAGGTTGAAATGAATATTGCCATCGCCCATATGGCCGAACGGGCAGGGGCGCAATCCCGGCATGGCCTGGGTCACCGCTTGGCTGGCGGTCGCGATGAACTCAGCCACTTTGGAGACCGGAACCGAAATATCGTGTTTGATGGATGCCCCTTCGTGTTTTTGCGCTTCGGGGATGGACTCTCTCAAGTTCCACAAGGCTTCGGCCTGTTGACCGCTCTCTGCGAACACTGCGTCTTCGACCAACCCTTCTTCAAAGGCCGCCTCAAGCAGTGATTCAAGGGCCGTGCGCAGGTCGGCCTTCTCATTAGGTGAGGTTAACTCCAGCAGTACATACATGGCGTGCGGCTCATCGAAAGGGTCGGTAACTCCATCTACATGGCGGCTGACCAGCTCCATGGCGAAACGGGAGATAAACTCGAAAGCCGACAAGCTGTCACCGCAGAGCGCCTTGGCGCGTGAAAGGAGTTGCGCAACGCTTTCTAGATCGGGCAGGGCAATGAGCGCGGTTTCCTTGGCTTTGGGCAGAGGGAACAGTTTTAGTACGGCTGCCGTGATGATCCCAAGGGTTCCTTCCGAGCCGAGGAAGAGGTGTTTCAGATCGTAGCCTGTGTTGTCTTTGCGGAGACCTTTCAGGCCGTTCCAGATGCGCCCGTCGGGCAGCACCACTTCGAGCCCCAACACCAGATCGCGGCTGTTGCCGTACTTGAGCACATTAACGCCGCCCGCGTTGGTCGCCAGATTTCCGCCGATCTGGCAGGACCCTTCGGCCCCGAGGCTTAAGGGAAACAGGAAACCGGCTTCTTCGGCGGCGGTCTGGACGTTTTTGAGGATTGTTCCGGCTTCGACGGTCAGGGTGGCGTTGAGCGGATCGAGAGCCCGGACCTTATTCAGCCGACCGAGGCTCAAAATCACCTCGCCGTTGGCGACCGCGCCGCCACAGAGGCCCGTGTTGCCGCCCTGGGGCACGATGGCCAAACCCTTTTTCGCGCAGAGGGCGACGACTTGGGAAACCTCTTTGGTGTTGGCCGGACGAACGACCAGATCGCTCTTGCCGTGGTAAAGACCGCGTTCCTCACTGAGATAGGGCGCCATATCGGTGGCCTCAGTGATTATCCCTTTAGGGCCAACGATGGCTTCAAATTCGCTAAGCAGCGTTTTGTCCATGGATCAATCCTTAAGGTGTTGCGGCCCGTTTCAGGCGGTCATTGATAGCGATGCCAAGGCCGTTTTCGGGAATAGGCATCACGGCGATGGCCTCCCCCTCCATTCGGTCGGCTTGATGCAGCATAGCAAATAAATTGGCGGCCGCCTCCACTAGATCGCCCGTTGGGCTTAGGTTTAGCGCCCTCTTCGGTGCATCTTCACCAAACCCGATGATAATATCTTGATCTGAAAAGGAAGTTTTATTCAAACCGACCGGGTTGTGTGGGGCATAATGACGGGCCATCATGCCGGGAGAGCGGGGGGCTTTCGGGTCTTTTTCAGGTCGTGCCAGGGGGCCGGTGATTGCTTCGACCCGCTCGGCTTCCAGGCCGCCGGGCCGTAATAGCGCCGGAGCGTTCGTCGACACATCGATGACGGTCGATTCAATCCCCACCTTGCAAGCGCCCCCGTCGAGTATGGCGGCGATCCGCCCGTCCAGGGTTTCCAGTACATGGTCGGGGCTTGTCGGGCTGATGGTGGTTGAGAGATTGGCGCTTGGTGCGGCGATGGGGCGACCTGCCGTTTCGATCAATTTTTGGGCCAGGGGGTGATCCGGCACTCTCACCGCCACGGTATCCAGTCCGGCGCTGACCAGCAGGGAAAACGGCGCATCGGCTTTGCGTTTCAAAACCAAGGTTAGCGCGCCGGGCCAGAAGGCTTGGGCCAGCTTGTCGGCCAGTGGGGTGAACTCGACAAAAGCCTCAAGCATGGCCTTGTCGGCCCCGTGGACGATCAGTGGATTGAAGTCCGGACGTTGCTTCGCCGCATAGATATTGGCGACCGCCGCGTCGTTTGTCGCGTCGCCACCCAGGCCGTAGACCGTCTCGGTCGGCAGGGCGACGAGCGCACCGGCCCGGATCAGCTCTGCGGCTTCTGCAATGCCTTCTGGGGTGGGGGCGAGGCGACGGGTTTCCATGGGCGCGGCGGGCGGTTATGCGCCTTTGGCGATGAAGTGAGGGTTGCGGAAGCCCGGCTTTGCGTAAAGAAACTCTGAGCCGTCCACATTGGTCACATCGCCACCGGCGGCGCGCAGGACCGCGTGAGCCGCCGCCGTATCCCATTCCATAGTCGGTCCGAAGCGCGGGTAGATATCGGCTTCACCTTTAGCGACCGTGCAGAACTTGAGCGAACTGCCAGAGGAGACGCAGTCGGCCAAGTCCAGTTTGCTTAAGTATTCGTCGGTCTCCGGCGTACGGTGGGAGCGGCTGGCGACGGCAATCAGGCCTTTTTCAGGCGCCGGGCGGCAGGCAATGGGCTTTGCGCTACCTCCTTCCTTGATGTTTTCCAGCGTCGCGCCATCGGGGCCGCCGATGTAAAGATCGCCCAACACCGGCACGTAGACGACGCCGAGGATCGGCCGCTGGTCTTCGATAAGCCCGATATTGACGGTGAACTCGTCCTTGCGCTGAACGAACTGTTTGGTGCCGTCCACCGGATCGACCAGCCAGAATGCGCCCCTTGAAATGTCGGGGATATCGCCATCGGACGCCGCTTCCTCGCCAACCACCGGCACATCGGCCCAGATGGATTGCAGCACCGGCGTGATGATCGCTTCGGCGGCCTGATCGGCGACGGTGACCGGGCTTTCGTCCTGCTTCTCGAAGACCTCGAAATCGGTGGCGTAGATTTCGAGAATTTTTTCTCCGGCTTCCAGGGTGACGGCGCGCAGCTTGGCGATGATCTCGGGCGTGATGGTCAAAGACACGGGCACAGGGCTCCAAAAAAAGTTTGTAAGGAGGCCGGTTTACCCTGTTAGCCGTTCAATTGCCAGACGGAATGCGGGTCGTCGAGTTCGCTTGTCTTGACCCCTTCGGTGATGAACCGCCAGGCCTTGAGTCCTTCGGCGGGCTTGTTGGGGTCGAGCCCCGCCTTATGCTTGAGATGGGCGAGGAAAAGCGGCGGTTCCTTCAACTGCTCCCAAACCTGGGGCAAAAACAGCGCCCGGCGATGGCCCTGCTGAATGATCAATCCGTCGATGCCGGGCCTTAACTGGCGCAACAGATCGGCTTCGTTGGCGATGGAGAAGGGTACGAACGGAGACAGCACCGAAATGGAAATGGAGAGCTCGTCCAACTCGTCGCGGGTCAAGGGGCTGAAACGATGGTCGTGGAAACCGGAATCGAAGGCGTGTTCGGCGACGTCTTCGGCCAGGGGGCGATAGGCCTCAAGTGTACCGATGCAGCCCCTGAGCTTGCCGTTTTTCTCCAAGGTGACGAACACCGCGCCATTTTTCCGCAAGGCCGCCGGTTGATCTTCGAGTGCTACTTTGAGCGGCTTGTTCTCATCAAGGCCGTTGAGGATGGAGGAAGCGGCCAGTCGTAAAAGCTCTTCGCCGTGTTGGTCGAGCAGGGCGCGGGCCTTGGCTGCTTCGGCTTCAATGCCCGAAAGCGCCTCGCCTGTTGGTGGTTGTTTTGTCCCGATGCTGCCGTTTCCGCCGCCGGTCAGCACCCAGGCGCCGTAGCCGACGACGCGGGACTTGTCGCCCGCCGTGTCGCCAGAATTGCAAAAGCCGACGGTGGAAATCTCCATGCCGCGCTGCTTGGCCAGGGCCAGCATGCCTTTGACCGGATAGCGCCCGCAGGCGTCGTGGTCGCCGATGGCCGCGCCGTCGAGTTGCTCGATGGCTTTTTTGGTCCGGGTGTCGGTGCTGACCGCCGTGTCATAGTCGAGGAAATGGCTCAGATCGGTGCTGATGACAATCAGCGTCTCCGGGCCGCCCCAAACGGCATCCAATACCTCGGCGACCTGCTTGGGTGTCGCCAACCCGACGACCAGGGGCACCAGCATGAACTCGCCAAGCGTCACCTGCAGGAAGGGCAGGTGAACTTCCAGGCTGTGTTCCTGAGCGTGAGTAGCGTCCAGCGTCGTTACCTGGGGCATGGCCGCAATGAATTTCTCGGTCTTTTTGTCCAATGGGATGTCTCCCAGGGGCGTGCGGAAGCTATCGGCCCCCGAAAGCGCCAGGCCTTGCACCGGCACCCGATGGCAGGGGCCGAGCAGAATGACCCGCTCGATCTTTTCTTTAAGCGGCAACAGGCGCGCATAGGCTGCCGCCGCCGTAGAGCCCGAATAGACGTATCCCGCGTGGGGCACGATCAGCGCCTTGGGCGTCGGACCTTCCTGTTTGCCATCCTTCACCGCCTCGGCCAACAGGCCGCGCACGTCGCTTTCCAACTGCTGTGGATTGTCGGGATAAAACATACCGGCGACGGCGGGCGGGCGGATAACGGTCATGGTGCTCAGAACCTCCTTGCTCTCCTTCATTGAAGCTTGGACCCAATGGGCGTAACTTTCAATATGGTAATGAGGCAAGGGAGTTCCATGGAACCACCGCAAATTCCCGAGACCGCCAAGGGCCGCTATTGGCACGCGCTCGACGATGGGCGCATTCAGTGCGACCTCTGCCCGCGCGATTGCAAAATCAAGGACGGGCAGCGAGGGCTGTGCTTCGTTCGCGCCAATATGGGCGGCGAGATGGTGCTGACCACCTACGGGCGCTCCAGCGGCTTTTGCGTCGATCCCATCGAAAAGAAACCGCTCAACCACTTCCTGCCGGGCACGCCGATCCTCTCGTTTGGCACGGCGGGCTGCAACCTGACTTGTAAATTCTGCCAAAACTGGGACATCTCGAAATCCCGCGAGTTCGACCGCCTGACCGGCAAGGCGACGCCCGAAACCATCGCTCGGGCCGCCAAGCAACTGGGCTGCAAGTCGGTGGCCTTTACCTACAACGATCCGGTGATTTTCCTCGAATATGCGGTGGACGTGGCCGAGGCTTGCCATGCGATGGGCATCAAGACCGTGGCCGTCACGGCGGGCTATATCCATGCCGAGCCGAGGGCCGAGTTTTATCGCCACATGGACGCGGCCAACATCGACCTCAAATGCTTTACCGAAGATTTTTACTACAAGCTCTGCACCGGCCACCTTCAGGACGTGCTCGATACGCTGAAATACGTCAAACACGAGACCGACTGCTGGTTTGAGACCACCACCCGGATTATCCCCGGCGAAAACGACAGTGCGGCAGAGATCGAGGAAATGACCCAGTGGGTGGTGACGGAACTCGGCCCCGACGTGCCCATGCATTTCTCGGCCTTCCACCCCGACTGGAAGATGATGGACAAACCCCGCACGCCGCCCGAAACCCTAACCATGGCCCGCGATATCGCAATCAAAAACGGCGTCCGCTACGCCTACGTCGGCAACGTCCATAACTTCGAGGCCGACAGCACCTACTGCCACAACTGCGGCGACCTAATCATCGGCCGCGACTGGTACGAACTCTCCACCTGGAAACTCGACGACACCGGCCACTGCAAAACCTGCGGCACCCCATGCGGCGGCGTTTTCGACGGCCCGCCGGGGACTTGGGGGCGGCAGAGAAAACCGGTGCGGTTGGTGGGGTGAGGGGGAAAAGTTGAGTGGTAATAAAAAGAGGAAAAAGAACCATTGGGTTCCGCAGTCCTATTTGCGAGGTTTTGCCGCAGAACAATCGGATAACAAAAAAATCTGGACGTTTAGGCCGTAGACTCATTAAATCTGAGCCAAATCCGAATTGCGGCCAATTTTAC
>CBDUMN010000088.1:0-14734 GCA_965368335.1 uncultured Rhodospirillales bacterium | reverse complement strand
TGCAATGGATTATTGGGAGCGCATGCATGAACAGGCTTTTTCGTCAGGAGGCGCTGGATAAAATCAGTGACCCGGACCAACTCGACCAAACTCTACAACTGGTGCAGCCACGCCATGTGTTGGGGGTTGGCGTGGGAATTCTGGTGATTGTTGGCGGACTGGTCTGGAGCATCCTTTCCACTGCGCCTGAAAAAGTTAATGGGCATGGTGTTCTCTTGTCTCCGGCCGGGGTTGCGAATGTGACGACCCCCGGAACGGGGCGGATTGAGCGCCTCTTGGTGTCTCCGGGTCAGCACGTCAAACAGGGGCAGGCCGTGGCTGAGATCAGCCGACCGGAACTGCGTGACGAATTGGAGGCGGCCCGTACCGAAGCAGAAGAAGCGCACCATCAATTACAAGCGATGGCCGAAACTTTTGCCGTTCAGGAAGCCTTGCAGAGTGATTTGCAGAAAGAAATGCGTGCCGCCCTGGAAACTCGAGTGGCAAGCCTTCAGGAGCAGCGCCAGACGTTGATTAAGCGCCGTGAGGGCGGGGTCGCATTGCGCCGTAAGGGATTTATCAGCGAATTTAAACTTTATGAGACGGAGACCCAACTGGCCGAAGTGGCGAATGAGCTTGCTAAAGTGCGCAATCGCATTACCGAGCTTGCGGTTGAGCATGCTCGCCAGAAAGGAGATCGTCAACAACAGTTGGCGCAAGCCGAATTGCTGGTTAACAATCTGGTGCGGAAAGCGGAGAAACTGGAGCATAAGTACAATCGCAAGCGGGTTGCGGTAGCTCCTTCCGACGGTAGAGTCGTGGAGATCAGTGTCGATCCGTCGGACCCCGTCGAACAGGGGCAGCCGATCATGCGGCTGCTGTCATCGGATGGTGCGGGCGACACAACTCTATCCGCCGTGGTGTTTGTCCCCGATACGGAAGGAAAACGGGTTCGGCCAGGTATGGCGGCGCAAGTAGCTCCCTCGACGGTGAAGGTAGAAAAAGACGGTTTTATTCTGGGACAGGTGGTGCGAGTGGCCGAGCTGCCTTCGAGCCGTGAAAGCATGTTGCGGCGACTCAAGAATGCCCTTCTGGTGGATAAGATTTTGGAAGACGGCCCGCCGTTTGAAGTGGAGATCAAGTTGGCGCGCGACCCGTCGACGCCCAGTGGATATGCCTGGTCGTCGGGAATGGGGCCTGGAATTTCCGTTGAAGTGGGAACCGTCGCCGAAACGGGAGTGGTGGTGGATCGTACGCCAATTCTCAGTCTGGTATTTCCTGCCTTCGACCATGTCATTGGCTGGTATCGGTCGCTATGATTGGCCGAAAAATCAAGGTTCCCACCGTTTTGCAGATGGAAGCCCTGGAGTGCGGAGCTGCAGCGCTTGGGATGGTGCTGGCCTACTATAAACGCTGGGCGCCTTTGGAAGATCTGCGCATTCTTTGCGGCGTATCGCGTGACGGCAGCAAGGCGATCAATATTGTCAAGGCGGCCCGGTCTCTCGGCTTGAAGGCCGAAGGTCGACGCTGTGAGCCCGGAGAGCTCGACGGCTTAACATTGCCCGCCGTTTTGTTCGTCAATATGAACCATTTTGTTGTGCTGGAAGGAGTCGAGAAAAAGGGATTCCGCATCAATGATCCGGCGAGTGGCCGACGTGTGGTGCCGAAAGATGAATTCGGCGGCATGTTTTCAGGCGTGGCGCTGGTTTTTTCCCCAACGGAAAATTTTCAGCCAGAAGGGCATGAACCGGCGGTTCTGCCGGAGTTGCTCAAGATGGTGCGTAGCAGCTGGCGGCCTGTTGCATTGGTGGTTGTGGCCGGAATAATCATGGCGTTGCTGGCGTTATTGTTGCCCGCTTTCCAGAGAATTTACCTCGATCGCATACTGATCGAGCGGTTGGATGATTGGGTCGCGCCCCTGCTTTGGGCGGTTGCGATCGTCGTGCCGTTGATCGGAGCGATGACGTATCTCCACGGTAAATTGGTCGCGGCCATTGGCGCCAAGCTATCCATTGTGCTCTCAAGCCGTATGGTCTGGCATGTTTTGCGGCTACCGATCCCCTTTTTCGCACAGCGCTATGCGGGCATGGTCAGTAGTCGGGTGAACCTCGCCGATCAGCTTGCTACGACGACCGTACAAAATCTGGCTGAGGTGTTGATCAACGGCACCCTGGTGCTGGTTCTGATTGCTTTGATGATGCAATACAGCCTCCCTCTAACCCTGATTTGTATCGGCCTGACGTTTACCAACGTGGTGTTGTTTCGGGTGTTGCAGAAATCATTGGCGGAGGGTTCCGACAAGGCGGCCATGCAACTGGTGAAAATGGAAGGTCGGGCCATGCAGGGGCTGCAAATGATGGAGACCCTGAAGGCGACGGGAACCGACGGTATGTTTTTCGCGCGTTGGGCTGGTTTGCAGGCGCTATACGTCAATGCGCAACAGGGTATCGCCCAACGACAGGCGTTGATCCAGGCCTTGCCGACCTTGACGGCGACGGCTGCTTCGGCGGTGGTGCTCGTCGTTGGGGGCTACTACACGATGGCCGACGATTTTACGATTGGCATGCTGGTGGCGTTTACGGTGATTTTGTCCATGTTCACCAAGCCGGTTGCCGCTTTGGTTGATCTAGCGACCATGCTGCAGGATGCCCGTGGCGGTTTGGCCCAAGTGGCCGATACCTTGCAGCATCCCCGGGCTGGGGAGTTTACGGTTTCGGAAACTCAAGAAAATTGCGAGAAGCGAACTGCCACCGCATCGCTGAAGCAACTGACGGGACAGTTGCGAATTGAAGGGGTGTCGTTCGGCTATGCACCGTTAGAGAAGCCGCTGATCGAAAATTTTTCTTTGGAAATGACGCCGGGAAGCCGCGTCGCTCTAGTCGGGAGTTCAGGCAGCGGAAAATCCACTGTAGGCAAGCTGGCTGCCGGGTTGTTGGAGGCTCAGTCCGGACAAGTGCTCTATGATGACATGCCGCTTTTGGAGATTCCCAGAGATGTCTTGCGGAATTCATTGGCGGTGATCGATCAAGAAATTGTTCTTTTCCAGGGGTCGGTGCGTGAAAATTTGACCATGTGGGATGATACGATGCCGCAGGAGCGGGTAGTTGCTGCTGCTAAAGATGCGATGATTCACGAAATCATTCTGGGGCGCCAGGGCGGTTATGACGCTTTCATCGATGAAAACGGCCGTAACCTCAGTGGAGGGCAGCGTCAACGTTTGGAAATCGCCCGTGCATTGGTCGGCAACCCTAGCTTTCTTGTGCTGGATGAGGCGACCAGCGCCCTGGATGCCGTAACGGAGAAGCAGATTATCGACAATCTTCATCGCCGTGGCTGCACCTGTTTGATGATTGCTCACCGACTGAGCACCATTCGCGACTGCGATGAGATTGTCGTCATGCATCAGGGGCAGGTTTTGCAACGGGGCTCCCACGACCAGTTGATGGAAGAGGGCGGTCCCTACCGAAGGCTGATTGAGACATGACGGTATTGTCGCCTGAGAAGCCATTATCCGAATACCTCAAAGGTCATGGAACTATCATTGATTTGGCAGGTAACAAACCGTTGCTCCTAACTTCGCCGGAAGAAGCCTTTGTTGTGTCGAAAGGTCAGGTCGAGCTTTTCCTGGTGGCGCTCAGTGAGGGGCTTCCCTTAGGTCCCCGATACCATTTGGCGACGATAGCTGAGGGCGGTTTGCTGCTAGGATGTGAGGCCGTTGAATATGGCTTTTTGGCCGTCGGGCAAACCGGCGGACGGATTATGCGGATTGATGGCAAGGAGTTGCGGGAGTTGGGCCGTTCCACCGAAATGGTCAAAGTCTTGGCTCCTGCTCTTGATGTTTGGGTTGCGGCCCTCTCTCAAGGGATGGCCGACTGGGTGTCGCCACGGCCGATGGTGGAAAGCGGTATCGGTTCCGGTGAGACAATCGAGCTTGGCGGCGGTCGGCGATGTTGTGGGCAAGGGGGGACGGCTTGGTTGTCGGTGGAGGACGACTCGGTTCTGTTCCTTGATGTTGAGGATATTCCGGCAGATACTAATAGGGCCTTTCCCCTGACCTCGGAAACCTGGCTGATGGCGTTGGGAACAACAACGTTGACAGCCCGAAACACTGAGGATGCGTTGTTTAACGGCCTTGCCTGGCCCGGCGTAGCGGGACTTCAGCAGCTCTTGCTGGAATCGGCTGAGATGAATCTACGGCTTGCCAATGTGGATGAGCACAACCGCCTTCAAGCTAGAGTCGCCGCCACAGAGGCTAAGCGTCGGAGCGGGTTCGCTGCGCTGGCTGGAGTGGTGGACCGGGGTGTTTATCGTCATGCCGCCGTGGCGGACAGCAATGCTCTCGTCGCCGCGCTTCGGCGGGTCGGAAAATGGGAAGGTTTCAGTGTTCGATTTCCTCCCTCTGCATCATCGCAGGATGAGTTTGATCTTGACGCTCTGGTTGAAGCCAGCGGTTTGCGCAGTCGGCGGGTTCTTCTGCGGGATGGATGGTGGCAAGCGGATTTCGGTGCGTTGCTCGGATTTGAAAAAGAGAGCGGCAGACCATTGGCCTTGCTTTTCTCCGGGCGGGGACGAGTGCGGGCTATCGAGCCGGTCAGCAGAGTGGACGTACCGTTGACCAATGTGGACCCGGAGGCTGTCGAGTTGCTTCCCGGTTTAGCTTATCGTCCTCTAAATCTTCGCGATCTGGCCGCCTTCGCCGCGCCAAGGGGGTGGCAAGATGGTTCGATGGCGGTGTTGGCCGGTGGGGCTGTTGGTTTATTGGGGATGGCTGTGCCGATTGCAACCGGGTATTTGGTCGATACGGTGATTCCCGGCCATGAGCAGGGCAAGCTGATAGAAGTTGGTATCGTGTTGTGCGCCCTGGCGGTCACTGGGTTCTTTATGAGTTATGTGGGAACCCTAAGTTTCGCCCGGGCCGAGGGACGGGTCGGGCGGAGCCTTCAAGCGGCAATGATGGATCGTTTGTTGCGTCTGCCGATCAGTTTTTTTCGACGTCATTCTGTCGGTGATTTGGCTAGCCGGGTAACGGCTATCACCCGTATTCAGATTTTGATTTCTACCGGCAGCGCTGCGGGGTTGCTCGGTGGGTTATTCGCCGCCTTCAGTTTCGGCCTCATGTTCGTTTACGATTCCGGCTTGGCGCTTTGGGCCACGCTGTTGACGATTTTGTATGCGTTATTCAGTCTGGGATTTGCTTGGATGCGGCTGCGCCATGAGCGCCCGCTGGCCAATCTGGAAGGCGATATAAACGGGGCCATCCTGCAAATGGTGCTAGGGATTGCCAAAATCAGATTATCGGCTTCTGAGGACCGGGCTTTTGCCCGCTGGGCGCGCGTTTTTGCCAAAGGGCGACGACATCAACTCTCGGCAGAGAACATCGGCGCCCTACAGGCGACGATCAACGGAATTTTCGCTTTTGTCGGTCTGTTCCTGTTTGTCCTGATGATCGGCAAACCAACGGAGGCAACGAACCTTGTCGCCGTGGGGGCTTTTGCCGCTCTTCTTATCGCATTCCAGAATTTCGCCGCGGCCATTACGTTGATGACCCAGGTAATGACGGAACTCGTTGCCGTGCAGCCGTTGATGGAGCGTATTCGGCCGTTGTTAGTTGAACAGCCCGAGGTCGATGAAGCGAAGGAATTTCCTGGCGCTTTGTCCGGTGCTGTGGAAGTGTCCCGCGTCACCTTTCGCTATGGACCGGATGATCCGGCCGTACTGGACGATGTGAGCCTCAAAGCGATGCCAGGAGATTTTATCGCACTGGTAGGACCTTCCGGGTCCGGAAAATCGACGTTGATGCGACTGCTGTTGGGATTTGAGAAACCAGAAACCGGGGGTGTTCTCTTTGATGGGCAAGATCTGGGAAGCCTTGATATTCCGGCGGTTCGGCGGCAGATGGGGGTGGTTATGCAGAGTGCGCAACCTATGCCGGGATCGTTGTTCGATAATATCGTAGGGGCTGCCGGCGGTTCGCTGGATGATGCTTGGGAGGCTGCCGAACGTGTTGGCTTGGCCGAGGATATTCGCCAGATGCCGATGGGGATGCATACTGTGGTGTTGGAAGGCGGCGGAGCGCTTTCCGGGGGACAGATACAGCGTCTGATGATCGCCCGGGCAATCGTCGACCGGCCTAAAATTCTGATGCTGGATGAAGCGACTAGTGCTCTCGACAACCGAACTCAGGCGATTGTTACCGAAAGCCTGGATCGATTGAAGGTAACGAGAATCGTCGTCGCTCACCGGCTAAGCACCGTCATAAATGCCGACCGCATCCATGTTCTGGATGGCGGAAAGATCGTTGAAGCAGGCACCTACTCAAAGCTTATGAAAATGAATGGTGTTTTTACAAAACTGGCTGAAAGACAGATGGTTTAGAGTTGCTTAGCCTGTTGCTTGTTGTAAGGGGGTATTGGTTTGCGTGGGGAGTTGGTTATCTAAAACGGCTTGAATTTCTGGACGGCAGGAACCGCAGTTGGTTCCGGCTTTGAGGGCTTTTCCAACAGCTTCTACGGTCATGACGCGCCCTTCGGTGATGGCCCGTGTGATATCATTAATACCTACGTTAAAACAGGAGCAAACGATGGCCCCAGGTGCGGGTTGGTCTTTTCTTGTGCGGCCTGCTAACAGGCCTGTCCGGGCTTTGTCGTCCAGCGCCTCAAGGGCAAACTGTGCTTGAGCCCAGTCAAGGCCGGGTAGGTCGTCGTCCCTTGATATGAATAGAGCGCTTTGAGGCAAGCCATCCTTAAGCCCGGCAAAGCGGTGACGCCCGCCTGCCGGATCGGAGAATGTCAGCCATTCATGTGCATAGCCTTTGATGTGTTTTTCCGCCCACTGAGGCCAGTCGGTTACCTCCTCATCTCCGGCTAGGGTAATGAAAGTGCAGTTAATGCCGGTAATAGCCGTCCAGTAAGTGGTCGACGGTAATTCCGGTAGAGAGCGTGCAATCAACAGGGCATGCCATTTCGGCCTAAACGTTTTTATTTGAACCGGCGTGAATTTCGATTCCGGTTGCCCTGAGATTGGATCCGTTCCGGGATGGATGAGGCGACTGATGACGGCGTTGGCGCTGTTTGTATCGCTCCAGTGTATGGGAACGAACAGATTGCCCGGTTGTTGCCCTTCATCGAACCGGACCCGCAATAGCGCCTCTCCCCAGACGCTGGATAATCTAGCGAGGTCGCCATCTTTCAGGCCATAAGTTTCGGTGTCGTCGGGATGAATTTCGACAGTTGGTTCTGTGCGGTGCAGGGCGAGACGAGGGCTCAGACCCGAGCGTGTCATGGTGTGCCATTGGTCGCGGCATCGCCCAGTGTTGAGTGCTAGCGGATAATTTTCCGTAAGAGCTTGTTGAGGTTTCTGATGGCTGACGGCGATGAAGTTTGCCCGACCATTTTTGGTGAAAAACCCACCATCGCTAAAGAAACGCCCTTTGCCTTGTTGATCATAGTTTTTGACGGGCCATTGAATGGGCTCAAGCATCTCATATGCTTGCATGCCCAACTTAGTGAGTAGGCCGAGATCGAAATCGCGTTGATCGCCGTTTTCGAAAGCCGAGAGCGCTGCATGCTCTTTGAAAATGGCTGCCGGGCCGTCATAGCTGAAGGGAGTGCGGAAGCCCATGCGGCGGGCTGTGGCGCAAATGATGTCCCAATCTTCTCGGGCCTCTCCCGGCGCAGACTTGAAGGGACGTTGGCGGGAAATGCGGCGCTCTGAGTTGGTGACGGTCCCGTTGCGTTCGCCCCAGGTCGTGGATGGCAAAATTGTGTCAGCAAAAGTCAGGGTGTCGTTGTTTTGGACGCAATCAGAAACAACGACAAAGGGGCAGCGGTTGAGAGCCTCGCGTACCTTATTGGCGTTGGGCAGGCTGACGGCTGGATTGGTCGCCATGATCCAGAGCGCTTTGATTTTGCCTTCGTGAACGGCGTCGAAAAGATCGACAGCCTTGAGGCCTGGCTTTGTCGCCATGCGTTCGGCAGCCCAAAAACGCCCGACCCGATCAATGGCGGCTTTATCAAAATCCATATGAGCGGCCAGTGTATTGGCGAGGCCGCCGACTTCTCGGCCGCCCATGGCGTTGGGTTGTCCGGTCACCGAGAAGGGGCCGCAGCCCGGTTTGCCAATCCGCCCGGTTAGCAGATGGCAGTTGATAATGGCGTTGACTTTGTCAGCCCCCTGGCTCGATTGGTTGACGCCTTGGCTGTAGACCGTGACGGTTCTTTCAATATTGGCGAACCAGTCCATAAAGAGGGCGAGATCGTTTGGCGATAAACAGCAGGTTTTGGCGACGGACAGAAGGTTCGGTGCGTCTTCGTTGGCGACTTTTAGCGCAGCCGAAAGGTCGTTTGTGTGACTTTCGACAAAACGGTTGTCCTGTTTATTCTCACTCACTAACCGTGCGAATAGTCCGTTGAACAGCTTGACGTCAGTGCCTGGGTGGAGAGCGAGATGGAGGTCGGCTAGGTCACAGGTCGCCGTACGCCGGGGGTCGATAACAACGACTTTGGCGCCGCGGTTTTTCTTGGCGGCAGCTAAACGTTGATAGAGAACCGGGTGGCACCAAGCGAGGTTCGAGCCCACAAGAACAACTAAATCAGCCTCATCGAAATCGCGATAGTTTCCAGGGACGGTGTCGGAGCCAAAGGCCCGCTTGTGTCCCGCAACGCTTGAAGCCATGCAAAGGCGAGAATTGGTATCGATATTGGCTGAACCGATGAAGCCTTTCATCAATTTGTTGGCGACATAATAGGCCTCGGTCATCAACTGGCCCGAGACGTAGAAGGCGACAGAATCGGGGCCATAAGTTTCGATGGCGGAGTTGAATTTTTCCGCCACTCTATCGAGAGCCGCATTCCAACTGACGCGCTGCCCTTTGATGTGAGGATAGAGCAGGCGGCCTTCGTCACCCAGAGTTTCACCCAACGTTGAGCCCTTCGAGCAGAGCCTGCCGAAGTTGGCTGGATGGTCAGGGTCGCCTTTGACGGTATAACCTCCCGCCGGGTCCTTTTCCACCAGCACCCCGCAGCCGACGCCGCAGTAGGGGCAGGTCGTTTTGATCGGTTCAGCCATGGGTGCCGGTCGCTTTGATTTCGGGGAGCTGTATCCGGATAGTACTGTCTTTGACCGAGACGGCGACGCTTCTTGCACAGCCGTTGTCGGGACCCAGGACATCGCCGGTAGTGAGATCGATGTTCCAGTTGTGCAAAGGGCAGGAGACGGCCTTGCCGTGGACGATGCCCTGGCTTAAAGCGCCGCCTTGGTGCGGACAGCTATCGTAAAGCGCATAGATTTCATCATCGGCAGTGCGAAACACTGCAATGTCGCCCTGGACGCTTTCAATGACCCGTGCTCCCAGCCGGGGAATTTCATCAACGGTTCCGACTTCCATCCACATTTTCGTTCTTCCTTTTTAAGCCACGATTTTTAGGGGTTTGAATTCATGGGCGTCTTTGCTGCCTTCGGCGCGTTCGGCCCAGGGGTCTTTCTGTAAAGCCTCTTGGGAAGCAAGGAAGCGGTCATAGAGCGCTTTGCGTCCCGTGGCATTTTCGACGATTTTCTTTTTGATGTGATCAAGACCGACCCGTTCGACCCAAGGGGCCGTACGTTCCAGATAGCGGGCTTCTTCGCGATAGAGTTGCATGTAGGCGCCGCAGTATTCGAGAACCTCTTCTTCGGTTTCGACCGTGCAGAGATGGTCGGTGACGCGAACGGTGATGCCGCCGTTGCCGCCCACATGAAGATCGAACCCGCTATCAACGGCAACGACGCCGAAGTCCTTAATGGTGGCTTCTGCGCAATTTCTTGGGCAGCCGGAAACCGCCATTTTGAATTTGTGCGGCGTCCAAGAGCCCCAGGTCATCTTCTCTAGCTGGATGCCCATATCGATGGAGTTCTGGGTGCCGAACCGGCACCAGGTTGATCCGGCGCAGGTTTTCACCGTGCGGAGAGACTTCCCATAAGCGTGACCTGAAACCATTCCTGCTGCGTTGAGGTCGGCCCAAACGCCGGGCAGGTCTTTTTTCTCAACCCCGAAAAGGTCGATACGCTGACCGCCGGTCACCTTGACGGCGGGAATGTTGAACTTATCGACAACGTCGGCAATGGCTCGCAATTCGTCAGCCGAGGTCATGCCGCCCCACATGCGCGGAACGACTGAGAAGGTGCCGTCTTTCTGAATGTTGGCGTGCACTCGCTCATTGATGAAGCGTGACTGACCGTCATCGATATATTCATCGGGCCAAGCGCAAAGCAGGTAGTAATTAAGCGCCGGGCGGCAACTTGAGCAACCGTCGGGCGTTGTCCATTCCAGCTCTTGCATAACCTCGGGGATGGATTTCATTTCTTTGGCGATAATCAGGCGGCGCACATCGTCATGGGAATGTGTGGTGCAACCGCACATGGGCTTGATGGTCTGTACTTCGTAGTCGTCACCCAAGGTAACGGCGAGTAACTGCTCGACCAGCCCTGAGCAACCGCCACAGGATGCCGAGGCTTTGGTGTGGGCCTTTACATCTTCCAAGGTAGTAAGGCCATGTTCGGCAATAGCCGTTAGAATTTGACCTTTTGAAACGCCGTTGCAACCGCAGATTTCCGCACCATCGGCGAGGGCGGCAACGGCTGCATTAGGGTCCGCAAGGGCGCCCCCTGCATAGGCCTGTCCGAAAACCAGGGTATCGCGCAGATCGCTGATATCCTGCCCGTCTTTCATCATCTGAAAATACCAAGCACCGTCGGATGCGTCGCCGTAGAGAACTGCGCCTTCAATCTTGTTGTCGCGCAGAACGATCCGCTTGTAGATGCCGCGGGCGGCGTCACGGAAGACGATATCTTCCGTTTCTTCGCCACCGGAGAAGTCCCCGGCGGAGAAAACGTCGACGCCTGTCACTTTGAGTTTCGTAGAGGTTACCGAACCTTCGTAAAGAGCGCCTTCTTCGCCGGTAAGGTGAGCGGCCAGAACCTTGCCCATTTCATAGAGTGGCGCTACGAGGCCGTAGGTCGAGCCACGGTGTTCCACACATTCGCCAACGGCGAAAATATCTGGCTGGGAGGTCTGCATACGGTCATCGACCAGGATGCCGCGGCCTATTTCAAGTCCGGCTGTGCTGGCTAAGGAGACGTTGGGTTTAATGCCGACAGCCATAACGACCAAATCCACATCAAGGCGACGTCCATCTTCAAGCTGAAGTCCCGAGACTTTATCGGTTCCGAGAATGGCTTTTGTATTGGCGCCAGTGAGAACCTCAAGGCCACGGTTTTCAAGTTCGGTGGCGAGCAAATAGCCCGCCGCCTCGTCGAGTTGGCGCTCCATCAAGGTTTCCATGAGATGAACGACCGTGACGTCCATGCCGTTGGCCTTGAGCCCTACAGCGGCTTCGAGCCCTAAAAGACCGCCACCGATAACCACAGCGTGACCTCCCGACTTGGCTGCCTCAAGCATCCTGTTGACGTCGTCAAGATCACGGAAAGTCACAACGCCCTCAAGGTCGCGACCGGGCACAGGGATGATAAAGGGGTCGGACCCTGTGGCGACGATCAGCTTATCGTAATCGAAGGAAGCTCCTGCCGCAGAAGTGACTGTTTTGGCCGCGGGATCAATTGCTGTGACTGCATCGCCGGCAAATAGGGTTATGTCATTTTCCTGATACCACTCACGGGAATTGATGATGATGTCTTCGAACGACTTCTCACCGCTCAATACCGGGGAGAGCATGATCCGATTGTAGTTTTCCCGGGGCTCTGCGCCGAAGACGGTAATGTCGTATTTGTTGGCGTTGCGGGAGAGGATTTCCTCCACCGTTCGCATTCCGGCCATGCCGTTGCCAATGACGATCAGTTTTTCCTTCATGGTTCCATTCTCCTCCTGGGCCTTTGGGTGTTTCAGGCCACAGCCTTTTCTACAGGGGCGTCTTCGTCGGTATCGTCCTGGGTTTCCAGTTCGGCTTTGCTCTGGTGTCCATGCTCATATTCCTCAAGGAAACCGAGTAACTGGGCGCGTAGGTCGTAGTATCTGGGATGCTCAAGCAGAGCTTTGCGCGACCGGGGACGCGGTAGATCCACTTCCATGACCTTGCCGATCCGTGCATGGGGGCCGTTGGTCATCATCACAACTCGGTCGGCCAGCAGAATTGCTTCATCGACGTCATGGGTGACGCAGACAGTGGTGACCTTGGTGCGATCCCAGACTTCCATCAAAACTTCCTGGAGTTCCCACCGGGTCAGGCTGTCGAGCATGCCGAAGGGTTCATCTAGTAGGAGCAGCTTGGGCGACAGGGCGAAGGCTCGCGCAATGCCGACTCGTTGTTTCATGCCGTTCGACATATCTGCCGTCGGCTTGTCCATGGCGTCCTTTAGGCCGACGCGGGATAAGTAGTATTCGACGATATCATTGCGCTCGGCTTGCGATGCGTGTGGGAAGACGCGATCCACCCCGAGCATGACGTTTTCCTTTGCCGTCAGCCAGGTGAACAGGTTAGGGGCCTGGAAAACTACCGCTCGTTCCGGGTTCGCCCCGTTGACTTCTTTTCCGTCGAGAACAATGCCGCCGTCAGAAATCGGGTTGAGCCCGGCGGCCATGGACAGAACGGTCGATTTGCCGCAGCCCGAATGACCGATCAGCGAGATAAAGTCGCCTTTTTTGAGGATGGTTTCAAAACCATCAACCACGGTGAGGGGGCCTTTAGGCGTTGGATAGACTTTGGTCAGGTTAAAGAACTCGAGATAGCGATCTTCGTTGTTGCTGGCCATGGCTTCGCGGAAGGCTTTCGGCGGCCGTTTGTTTTCCGGGAATACCGGTGTAACGTTGGGAAGCTCCCCATTGTCTCCAGCGGCTTCCTGAGCAGCCGCTCCAACGTCCATCAGATATTTTGTGACATCGGCCCGTAGCCTTTTGAATTCGGGGGCTGAGTTCATCGATGCCCGGTCGCGGGGACGAGCGAGATTGACCTTGAAGTCCGGGCCTAAAGTGGCGTTGGGGCCGGGGTTTAAGGGGATGATGCGATCAGCCAATAAAATGGCTTCATCAACGTCGTTGGTGATCAGGATAACCGTCTTCTTGTCCTGCTCCCAAATCTGTTCGATCTCATCCTGAAGCTTCGAGCGGGTCAGAGCGTCGAGCGCTGAAAGAGGCTCGTCGAGCAATAGGATGTCTGGGTTCATGGCAAGCGCCCGAGCCACCGAAACCCGTTGACGCATGCCGCCTGAGAGTTCCGCCGGACGCCGCTCGACGGCATGGCTGAGGCCGACCATGTCGATGTAGTGCTGAGCCTTGGTCCGGGTCTCTTCCTTGTTAAGCTTTGGGAAAACGCTCTCGATGGCCAGTTTGATGTTTTCCATGACGGTGAGCCAAGGAAACAGTGAATAGCTCTGGAATACCAAACCTCGGTCGGGGCCGGGGCCGTCAATGGGTTTCCCTTTGAGCAGGACCTCTCCCGCATCGACTTGTTCAAGACCGGCGATCAGGTTAATCAGGGTCGTTTTACCGGAGCCGGAGAAGCCGACGATAGCGACGAATTCTCCATCTTCTATGGCGAGATCAATGCCCCCTAAAACCTCGGTTTTGGCAGCGCCTTCGCCGAATGTCTTGGTCGCTTTCTTGAGTTCAAGGATCGGTGTCATGTGAATTGCTCCTTTCCTTGTTCGATCAGCGGACTTCGCCATGGGTCACCATGGCCTGCATGGCTGACATGAAGCGGTCGAGGATGAATCCGATGATGCCGATGGTGAAAACAGCCACCATGATCTTGGCGAGGGACTGGGAGGAGCCGTTCTGGAATTCGTCCCAGACGAACTTACCGAGGCCGGGGTTCTGGGCGAGCATTTCGGCAGCGATCAAAACCATCCATCCAACACCCAGGGAGAGACGCAGTCCGGTGAAAATGTAGGGTAGTGAGCTCGGCAGAACGAGTTTGGTCAGCGTGGTGTCCCACTTGAGGCGCAGCACCCGTCCGACGTTCATTAGCTCTTTGTCGATGGAGGAGACGCCAACGGCCGTATTGATCAGTGTCGGCCAGAGAGAGCAAAGGGTGACAGTGAGTGCCGAGGTGACGAAGGATTTTTCAAAAAGAGGATCGTCTGAAACGTAAAGTGCGCTGACGACCATGGTGACGATAGGTAGCCAGGCCAGAGGTGAGACTGGCTTAAAAATCTGAATCAGGGGGTTAAATGCGGCGTTGATGGTTTTAGAGAGGCCACAGAAAACGCCCAGTGGTACGGCGATGATGGAGCCGATCAGGAAACCCATAAAAACGGTCTGAAGACTGGTTGCGATTTGATCGAAGTAGGTCGGCTTGCCCGTATAAGCGCGGATCTTGACCTTAGCGTCTGGATTTTTCGCCAGCTTGGCGGCGTTGCGTTTTTCCTGACGTTCATAAAAACGGGCTTCTTTATTACGCTCGCGGATATGGTCGGCATAAAGATTTTCGGTCTGTTCCCAAACCTGAGCCGGGCCAGGAATGTCGCCAAGTGAGGTTTTGATCAGCGGGGCAGTGTTTCCCCAGACAACGAGAAACAGCCCAATTGCCGCCAGGGGAATACCTAACAGTCGCCAGAGCTCTTTGCTCTGAGTTTTTACGTCTTCTCCTGCCGCCATTTTGAGGATCGGCGTGATCCAGCCAAGACCGGCGACGTTCAAATATTTGGACGCTTTGTTAATGCGGGTATGGATACGCTCCATCCGAAGGGCTTTTTCCTTAGCTTTGGCAGCCTTGTCGGCGGATTCGACGGTGGTTGCGGTATTCATAAGCTGTTCCTCTAACTAGGT
>CBDUMN010000087.1:0-14796 GCA_965368335.1 uncultured Rhodospirillales bacterium | reverse complement strand
GGTCTTTAGCCCGGCGGCACTTGTCGGCCAAAGCTTCGGCCGTCGCCGTATTGGGGTTGGTGTTGGGCATTTCCATGACCGTGGTCACGCCACCCATGGCCGCTGCGGCTGTCCCCGAAGCGAGGTCTTCTTTGTGTTCCAGCCCCGGCTCACGAAAATGAACCTGAGGGTCGATCACACCCGGTAGAACATGGAGACCGGAAACGTTCATCTCGGCTTCCGCTTTCGCCCCTTTGAGCGCTCCAATAGCGGCAATCCGGCCTCCCCTGACGCCCACATCGGCTTCGACAATGCCATTGGGCGTAGCACAGATGCCACCGGTCAAAAGAAGGTCGAACGTATCGGACATGACGATAAATCCCTAAATCAAGAAGCCGCAGGTCAAACCCCGAGAATAGCCGGGGTCGCTCAAGGGTCAAGGGAATGGATCAGTCCTTGGGTTTTTCCTCGTCGCCCCCAAGCGCCGAATCAAGCTGAGATGAAAGATCTTCATCGCCAAAGGCTGCATCCAAAGCGCCACTCAAGGCCTCTTCCAGGGACTTTTTCGGTTCCCCTTGAGCCTCATCGGCAGCTTCGTTGCGTCCAGCCGCAATCACCTGTTGAAGCTTGGCCGCCGCCTGGGCCACAGAAACAGCTTCTTCAGGCGGGGTCGGCTCGGGCTCAGCGTCGGAAATTTCTTCCTCAAGCGCCATTTCCTCTTCCACGGATTCGGGCGTCGCCAAGGGCAAATCATCCTCTGGCAAAACCATCGATTCTTCCCCGAAACCATCTTCTGGCGCTTCTTCCACCACCGCCATTTCTTCTTCGATCATCAGAGCAGGTTCTTCGGCCTCTGGCGCAAGCGCATCGTCGACCGCCGCCATTTCTTCTTCGACCATCGGGGCAGGCTCTTCGACTTCCGACGCAGGCGCTTCCTCTACCGCCGCCATTTCTTCTTCGATCATCGGAGCAGGCTCTTCGGCCTCTGGCGCTGGCGCTTCCTCTACCGCCGCCATTTCTTCTTCGATCATCGGAGCAGGTTCTTCGGCCTCTGGCGCTGGCGCTTCCTCTACCGCCGCCATTTCCTCTTCGACCATCGGGGCAGGCTCTTCGACCTCTGGCGCTAGCGCATCGTCGACCGCCGCCATTTCCTCCTCAACCGTCACCATCTGGTCTTCAACGGCATCGCCCTGGACAACCTCGACAGACGAATCCTCGTCTTCGAAGGCTATTTCCTCTCCGGCCAAAGGCCCTGCGTCCTCAACAATCGGCTCTTCGTGGAAGGCGATGTCTTCTTCCTCAGAAAGTGCAGGGGCATCCATTTCATCTAGAAGCCCATCATCTTCTGGGGCTTCTGGGGCTTCTGGTGCGGCGACAACGGAAGCCTTGCTTTCTTCGGGCCTGGGAAGTCCTTCAACCACCGACGCAGATTGAGGGATGAGCCACCATTCCTGGAAATGGAACGTGTCGCTCTCCCGCTCAAAACCTGAAATGCTGACGCCGTTTGGGTGGAGCGCAATGGTGCTGTTATGCAAGGGACGGGTCGCCGGAACACCTTCCGACAGCCAGGCAAAGGTGATTTGATTATGCGTCTCGAAAAAGACGTCTGGAATTTCCTGCGCCTGAGCCTGCGCTTTGCCGTCTTTGCGCTGAATATGGAGGGTGAACTTCAGTTGCGCCATGTCCTCTTCCCCGTCCGTTTACTGGTTGTTTTTCTTTAACCTACTGGATTTTTTAGGGTTGTCACACCCAAAAAGGGCCGGAGGCTAAACGCTGAGAGCCGCCAACGCATCACCCTCGGCAGAACGGCCAAGAATGTGCTTATTGTGCCAGAGCGCATAAAACAGCAGAACCCAGGCGGCAAATCCGCTCTTTCCCGACTGGACGGATTTGTAAAAGGCCTCCACCGCGCCGGGCTTGCAAATTTCGGTCACCCCCGGCTGGGCAGCAACCAAGGGGCCGATCTCGGCGCCACGAGCGGCAATCCATTCACCCACCGGAACGGTAAAACCGCGCTTTTTCGAAAAAGCATCGGCAACCGGCAAACGGTCGTTCAACCAAGCCCTCAGCAGCCATTTTCCGAGACCGTCACGCACCTTGAGCTTATCGGGCAACCCATAGGCGAGACGGGCAACCTCAGGGTCGAGGAAAGGCACTCGCCCTTCCACGCTATGAGCCATCAAGCAACGGTCGAGCTTCGTCAGCAAATCATTGGGCAGCCAGTCAGCGCAATCGACGGCTTGGGCGGCTTGCAGGCGCGATCTTTTTTTCTCCGTCGCCTGGCGTTCCGCCTCCGCCATGCCATCTCGCCAACCAGTCAATTCGGTGCGGAACAGGTCCAGGCCATCAAAAGCCCCCTTGCGCCGCATAGGACGGCCGCCGAGCAACTTGGGGCGCATGGCGCTGCGGTACCGTCCGTATCCGCCGAACAGTTCGTCGCCCCCTTCACCGGAAAGAATAACTTTAAGATCTTTCGCCGCCGTTTCGGCCAGTTTGAAGGTTGGCAAAACGGCATAATCCGCTGCCGGGTCGTCCATCGCGGACGCCACTTTCGGCAAGAGCGTCCAAAAATCGGCCTCGGTAAACTCGACCTCAACATGCTCAGCCCCACAAACCTTCGCGACTTGACGCGCGTGCTCTCGTTCATCCCGCGCTTCCGTGCCGGGGAAACCAACCGTATAGGCTCGTACCGGATTTCGGTTCAGCTTCGACATCAAGGCCAGAAGAGCCGAAGAATCGATGCCGCCGGAGAGAAACATGCCATAGGGCACATCCGAGCGCTGATGAAACTCGACAGATTCGGTCAGGATGGCCGAAAGGCGTTCCAAGGCTTCGCCCTCAGTCAGCTTACCGCTTCTTTCTTCAGGCAATGCCGAACGGCGAAACTGATCAATAACCACCCCGCGCTCAACAACCAGCGTCTCTCCGGGCAACACCCGTCGAATACCGTCAAAAATCGTATCGCGCCCTGTGGTGAACTGAAGTTGAAGCAGCGCCGCTCGCGCCTTGGGGTTAACCCGCCGCTCAACCCATCCGGTCGCCAAAATAGCTTCAGGCTCGGAGGCGAAAACAAACCCCCGCTCGGTTTCGGCATAATAAAGCGGTTTAATCCCAAACGGGTCCCTGGAGATCACTAGGCTCTTACGATTAGGGTCATGAATAGCCAGGGCATACATACCGCGCAAACGCTCGGCAAAATGCCGACCGACCGTTCGGTATAGATGAAGAGGCGGCTCGCAATCGGACTCGGTGACGAACCTTTGATCAGGAGTTTCTGTTTTTAATTCACGGTAATTGTAGATTTCACCATTACCGATCAGCGCCGTGCCATCATCGGCGACAAAGGGCTGATCACCCGTCTTCAAGTCGATGATGGCGAGCCGGGTATGCACAAGCCCCACGTTGTCTCGTATGTGAAACCCCTCGCCATCGGGGCCGCGATGGCGCATGGAGGTCCCCATGGCCTCAAGCACCGGACGGGCCGGAGCGGAGCCGTCAAACGACATGATGCCGGCAATTCCGCACATCCCTTAGCTCTCGGCCTCCTTTTGCTGCAGAATGCGCTCAAAGAAGTCGAAATAGCGTCGCACCACGGCCCCTTCGGTATAGTCCTGCAGATATTGGTTATATCCCGCCTCCGCAAGCGCCTCGGTATCATCGGGGTTTTGCAGGGCCCACTTGATAGCCGCTCCCAATGCAACCTCATCATCAACCGGGGTCAACAGCCCGTTCACCCGCGGGTTAATCAGTGTCCCCGGCCCCAGGCTATCGGTGGCGATGACCGGCCTGCCCTGCGCCCAAGCCTCAATAACCACATTCCCCAAGGGTTCATGACGCGAGGGGCAGACGAAAAGATCGGCCGCCGCAAACAGGGCAGGCGTATCCTCGCGCCAGCCGAGAAAACGGACACGCGGCTTGATTGACAGTTTTTCGGCCAGGGCTTCCAGTTCGCTTCGCAGCGGCCCTTCACCGGCCAACCAAAGATAAACCCCCGGTACGCGGGCAACAGCCTTGAGGAGTGTGTCGAAGGCCTTGTTTTCATGGAGCCGCCCCAACGCCAAAATCAAAGGAGCGGTTTCGGGGGTATAAAAGGCTTTGCGGCTCAATGGCTCGGCCCGCTCGGCGGTAACGAAATTGGGCAGATAGTGGGCCCGCTCTTTCGGCCACCCCTCTTTGACCAGATAATCCACAATATCTTCGGTATTGCCGACGATATGATCGCAATTGCGATAGTACTTCATGTTGTAGTAACCGCCCTGGCGCGCCACATGAACAAAATCACCCTTGGGGCAGAAACCGGTCGCCCGGTTCATCCAGGTCAGCACGATATCCGGCTGAAACTCCTTAATCTCCCGCTTGAGAGCGCGGCCCGTCTTAAAATCTAATTTTCCGCCAAACGGCAACTCAACCGGCTCGACCCCCCCGGCCCGCAATAGGTCGGCGCGCGCCTCATCGGTACGGATCACAACTCGCTGATCAAGACCTACCTTCTGAAATGCGATGGCTAACCGGGTAAAGAAAGCTTCCGCCCCGCCATACTGCGCCCCGGCCATGGCCTGCAACACCTTCATGGCAGCAATCCTTCAATTAACTGAGCCGCTTCGGGCCAACCCCAAGAGCGTTGTTTAGCCAATGCCGTCTCATGTTGAGACTTCCAATGCGCTTGATCAGAAAGCAGCCTTATCGCAGCCTCGGCGAAAGCCTGATCGTCCTTGGCGACCGTACCGGTTTGCCCATCGACAACCCGCTCATAGGCCGACCCCAAATCCTGCGTCACACAAGGCACTCCCATGGCCTGCGCCTCACCAAGCGCTAAACAGAAAGTCTCATTCAAATCGCTACGGTAAAGCATACAACGGGCTTCGCGCATTTCATCGACCAGTTGAGCCTTGGGCACCGGACCGCGCAAGACCACTCCCTGTCCAGCCAACTCTTCAGCTCGATCAAGAACCTTTTTCATTGCCCGCGCCTTATCGTCGCCCACCGAGCCATAGGTCTGAGGCCCGGAAAAAATATGCAATTCGGCTTCCGGCGCCTGCGGCTGAATTTTAGAGGCCCATAGCTCAAGCAACCAGTCTAACGAACGCAAAGGATTGGAGGTAAAAACCGCTCGCGGCTTCGGTGTTTCCTGACAGGGTTCGGCTTTTCGAAACAGGTCCGGTATACCGTAAGGGATCACGACACGCCCGCCATCGGGCACCCAACCGGGAAGCGTTTTAGCATGGTATTCGCCAATAAAACCGAAAACCGGACGAACCCTCCAAAGCTTCCAGAGATAGCGCCATTTCAAAACATACTGGGCGGGATTATGGGTCCAGAAAAGCGTCTTTCTCGCACCAGGCATCCGATCGATCAGCTTATCGCCCCGGTTGGCGATATAGAGATCGGCGATCTCAGGCAAACCCTGGCTGAGCGGCGCCCAATTAACGCCTTTATAGACAAGCGGCTCACGGCACATATTGCGCACCAGCACCTCATGACCCCGCACCGCCAGTTCTTCGCACATGGAAACGATGGTCGATTCGACCCCACCCAAGGCCCGCTGCTCAGGCGTCCGCCCATCGAATTCTATTCCGTCGTCGGCAAGAACGATCCGCGCCATCAATCTTTTTCCAAGGTCGCTTTGAGGTGTGAAACCAACGGATAAAGGCCCGCAAAAAGGGCAATGAGAAAACCGTAGCCGCCCTCCCGATACCCCTTTCGGCGGACATAGCACTTAAAGAAGCGGGACGCCAGCCGTACGAGGTGGCGGGCGAAACGGCCTTCCTCACCGTGCTCGCACATATCGAGCGCTCGGGCCGACGTATAACTGTTGAAACGACGGATCATATCGGCGATATCGCGATCCACATAATGATCGATGCGAGCCTTCAGCATGGGCCCCTTGCGTCCCGACCATTGGAGCGGCGGATGAAGACGGCGGTCCCCCCAGACTTTCACACCCTTGCGGAACAGCCCCGGATAGGCCGCCTTACCGAACGACGCCCCCCAGCCCCATCGCACCAACCGGCTACCAATGTAATTGTCGACCAGAATTTCATGCCAGTCGTATGCCGTTGTTTGGATGGTTTCACGGATTTCACGGGCCAGAGTCTCAGGCACCCGCTCATCGCAATCCACTTCCAAAATCCAATCGGTTTGGCAAAATGCGATCCCTGCGTTGCGGCGGGGGCCTTCAATTTCCCAGGCCCCTTCCAAAATCCGGTCAGTGTATTTTTCCGCAATCGCCTTGGAACCATCGGTGCATTTGTCGAGCACCACAACGATTTCATCGGCGAACTTGAGCCGGTCCAAGCAGTCGGCCAGTCGGTCTTCTTCGTTGTGGGCGACCACCAAGGCGCTCAAGGTTGGTTCAGCCATGGCTCCGCCCCCAGAGGTCGCGCGTCGCCTGTTCCGCTTTATCGACGCTCAAGCTATCCATCAAGGTTCCCGTCGTCCGGTGATCAAAGTTTTCAGCGGGATTCTCACCGAAAATCTCATCAAAAGGAACATCCGTTCTCACGACGGCGCTGTTTTCACCCCAAGGAGCGTAGAGTTCATCCCGGGAGGGCCCAAATAGCCCGAGTGTCGGCACACCCGACGCCGCCGCCATATGCATTAAGCCAGAATCATTACCGACATAGAAACGACAGCGCTCTAGACAGGCGGCAACTGTCAGGAGGTCGGCTTTACCGACGAGATCGATGCATCGATCTTCCGGCACGGAATCGATGACCGGTTTAGCCGCTATTCGTTCGTTGCCAGCGCCAAAAAGCGCAACCCTGGCACCCGGCAAAATACCTCCCTCACCGGTCAGACGGAATATCAGCTCGGCAAACCGTTCCGCTCGCCACTGCTTGCCAACCCAGTTGGCCGTCGGCCCGACGGCGAGAACCGGAGGACCATCGGGAATCAGTTCCGCCGCCAGCTCTTTATGCGCCTTCGCCGTCCATAAGCGCGGCAGGGGCGGAGGCGAAACGCCGATCACCTTGGCATAGCGTTCAACCCGATGTTCCTCCCGGTCCCTGCCGATCACCGAACGGCGCAAGGTCGGTAAAAAATAGGCCATGGCGGAACCGCGAACATCGATCACCCAATCCCACCAGGTCAGCGCACAACGTCGCCAAAGAGAAATCCAATGGCCACTCCGCCGCTTCTTGGCCATGGGAATGACCCGTTCAACATTCGGAATAGCGCCGAACAAGGGCGCCGAAACGGGTCCGCAGGCAACGGTAATCCGGCAATCGGGATAGGTCGTCACGAGATGATTGATCAACCCGGTCGAGAGAACCGCGTCGCCAATTCTGGTCGCCGTGATGAACAGAATTCTCATGCCCAGAGGCTTTCGAACTCAGCCGCCGCCATATCCCAGGTTCGGCCCCGCTGCATAATCCGGCAATCCCGCGCCATATTGGCCTGAACCACCGGATTGTTCAGCAAATGGACGGCCACATTGGCGAACCCGGATTCATCGGGCACCAGAAATCCCGTCTGACCGTTGCGCACTCTGTCCTGGGCCGGACCTTTATCCATGGCGACCGCGGGAAGTCCCGCCGCCTGGGATTCAGCCAACGTCCAGCAGTAAGTCTCGCCTGCGACGGCGGGATAGAGATGAACGGCGGCCTCTCGATACATCTGCGCCATGCCCGGATCGGACTCGGGCTTAACGAAGCGGACGTTCTTGTTCGCCATTGCGGCCGCCTTGCCATAAACGGCAGCCAACCTTTCGGGAACTTCGCCCCCTTTGCCGGCCTTGTAAAGCGCGGCCGAAACAATTTCCAGGATCGCCTTTGGCGCTCTCGGATGAATGATTTCGTCCCACCTGTCGAGAATCCAACTCAGCCCATGCAGTGGGTGAGTGGTGACGATCGCTTTTTTCGGCTTTTCATGATCTTCTGCCGCCTCTGCGGCCTCGTCGTTCTCCCCCGGCATCGGGGCCAGATAGACCGGCCCGACTCCCGGTTCGACGACCGCGGTTCTGAAATATTTCCATGGATCGAAAGTGTTTTTGTGGACCTGGCTCTGAAACACCAATGTCGGCGCAGTTTTATCGAGCCGCGCCTGATTAACAGGCTTATTCAATATTTTGGCGTCGCCGGTCAGCCAAAGAAACTTCTTGTCCACATTATCCATTTCGGTCAGCAGCCGGGGCTTGCGGAATGCAATCAGCACATCGGCTTCGGGAGGGCGCGGCATATCGAACGGCGCCCAGCTTACGCCAGCCGAGGTCGAGGGGGTTTCCAGTCGGTTGACCGCCACCACATCGTGCCCGCGCTTGGCCAGAGCCGTTGCAAGGTGGACAAACGCTTTCTCGGCCCCACCGAGGGGCCGGGTTGCAGGGCTGGAGCCGTCAAAAGCGATGGAATCGTCAATCAGTACAATACGCATGGCGCATTTATAGAACCGCAAAGAGCCAATTCAAAGCGCTTAGAGTATGATCGTTTCAGCCATATTTACTTTTAAATTGAGAAAGGCTCCCTCCCCTCCTAACAACGAATAGTTCGACCTTGCCACTCTCAGCTACAATTTGGCAGAGAGTCGCGTGACCCCCTTGCAAAAAGGTCTTTTTCGTCCAACTCTTAGAACACGGATTCATAAATCGGGACAGACGGACAATGGCTGGCAGTCAATACGCTCTTCTTCCCCAGCGGGGACTTCTCTCCGTTTCGGGAGACGACGCGAAAGAATTCCTCCAGGGAATCATCTCCAACGACATCAACAAGGTGACAGCGACCCAAGCGATTTGGGCGGCCTTCCTGACCCCTCAGGGGAAGTATCTGTTTGATTTTTTCGTTGCCGAACTAGATGGAAAGCTGGTCATTGATTGCGAAGCCGAGCGGCTGCCCGAGTTCATGAAGAAGCTCAAGATGTATAAACTGCGCTCTAAGGCGGAGCTCGCAGATATCAGTGAAGACTATGAGGTTTTTGCGATTTTTGGCGGTGAAACTGAGGGGCAAACGATTGGCGGCGGCCTTATATATGCCGACCCACGTCTCGTCTCGGCAGGTGCGCGGGCGATGATGCCCAAGGGAACAGGGGCAGAAGCCCTGAACGGGCTGGGGATTGCCCCCTCAGACGCCAACGCCTACGACACCCACCGATTGGCTCTCGGACTGCCCGACGGCAGCCGGGATATGATCATCGACAAATCCATTCTGCTCGAAAACGGCTTTGAGGAGCTGAACGGCGTCGATTGGGACAAAGGCTGTTATATGGGCCAGGAGCTTACCGCCCGGACCAAATACCGCGGCCTGATTAAAAAACGCCTGATCCCCGTTTCCTTTGACGGCGCCGCTCCCGCTCCGGGAACGGCAATCCGCTCCGACGATGGCAAAGAAGCCGGGGAAATGCGTTCGGCCTACGGCTCTAAAGGCTTGGCCTTAATCAGGCTGGAAGCCCTTGAGAAGGGTTCGGCCTTGGAGGCGGAAGGAACGGTCCTCACGGCCTCCAAGCCGGACTGGGCCGGGTTTTAGGCGACGCCTCGCGCCATAACGGCGGTGCGGGCGGCGTCCTGCAAAACGCCGGCTTCCAAGTCAGCTTCCTCAAGCAAAACGTGGATGAGATCGCGCATGCTGATCATACCTTCCAGGTTGTCCCCATCGGCAACGGGAAGGTGGCGTACGCCGTTGCGCCGCATCTGTTCCATCACATCGCGGAGGTCGTCTGTAGGGCGACAGGAAATCACTTTCGACGTCATCAACTCGTGAATTTCTTTGTTCATCGCCGATGCGCCATATTTCTCGAGGCCCCGCACGATATCGCGCTCGGAAATAATGCCGAGCAGTTCGCCGAACCGGGCGCGCACGACAGCAGCCCCGATATTGTGGCGGCTCAAAACCTTCATAGCGGCTTCGACCGTATCCTTGTAGGTAACGGAAACAACACGTCCGCCTTTGTCCTGCACCATCGTTCTTGCGTCCATAACAACTCTCCTTTGGTTAAACCCCCCGGAGCGTTCTCAATGTTCTATTTTTTTAAGAACGCTTTGTCGCTGTCCTAGCATGGACAAAGAGCGCCTGTCCGCCAACACACCTGGAGGCGGTGAAAAGCCCACGCTTTTGGGTAGGGTCGATATTTTTAGGAGAGACGGCTTAGGGCGATATCAATCGCCTCTTCTTTGCCAAGGGTATGCTCGTAAATTCGGCGATCCACGTTCATGATATGGGAAACGAGCCAATCCCTTAGGAAATCGCGCAGGTCGGTCCGCGCCGATTTATCGCCAGCCTCAAGGCGAACGAGGAACGCCTTGGCTTTCGCTTCAAGGGCGCGGTGACGCTCTTTGTGCTCAACGATATCGGGATATTCACAAGCCTCCATAATCGTTTCTTCGCGCCGGAAATGGTAGAGGGTGTAGCCAACCAGGTCTTTACAGACCTGCATGGCGTCCCGCCCCCGCAGGGCCGGTTCTCCAGCCGCATTGATCAAGCGGATTAGCTCTTTGTGATCGGTATCGATAGCCGGAACCCGGACGCTTAAATTATCCGCCCAAATCAAGTTTTCATGATTGGAGGCCAAGGGAACGTCGATCCAGAAAGTGCTGCCTTTTCCTTCCATACTGACAAAATCTATTCTTCCCCCCATGCGTTCGACCAATTGCTTAGTGACAGCAAGGCCAATGCCCGCCCCTTCCACGGCTTTACCCGGATCCTGGTCGAGCCGGTGGAAAATCGTAAAGATATCGTCCCGGTGCCGTTCATCAATCCCGATACCCGTATCATCCACCAAAATCCGCAAGAAACCATCTTCTGTTTCCTCGCCTTTAACGGAGACCTTCCCGCCCTCCACATTGTAGCGCACCGCATTGGTCAGAAGGTTGACCATGCCCTGCTTCAGACGGATGGGATCGGCTCGAACCATGGAAAAGACTTTGGCGACAAAACCGTTTTCAATGGTGATGTTTTTTTCCGTCGCCATATGACGAATTAAGGCGACACATTCATCAACCACCGACTTCGGATCGACATATTCGAGGAATAGCCGAATTTGATCGGCCTCGATTTTAGCAAGGTCGAGGATATCGCCAACAAGCTGCAGAAGATGTTCGCCGCCTGCTTCGATATTGTCGACGTACTCTTCCTGCTTCTTGGTTAAGGGCATGTCCGGCAACAGATGTAAAAGCTGGGCGAACCCAAGCACCGCATTCAACGGCGTACGCAATTCGTGGCTCATGGAAGCCAGAAATTCCGACTTGGCCCGGCTCGCCTGCTCGGCTTCCTGAACCGCCTTTTCCAGCGCCCGCTCCGTTTCGACCCGTTTCGTGATGTCCCGTCCGATACTGGTCATCGTCTTGACCTGACCAATCGAGTCGAAGCGCAGATTGATCGTCCAGTTGACCATATGAACTTCGCCCGTACGACTGATCAGACGATTTTCAAAATTGACGTTCGACCGTTTTTCTTCGCGCCACTTCTTGAATTGCTCAATTGTCCGCTCCCGATCATCGGGATAAACGAAATCGAAGGCTGAAAGCCCCACGCATTCTTCGGATGGCAACCCAAAAACCGCCTCGGACATATGGTTGACGAATAGAAATCGCCCATCCCGATCCACCCGGGTAATTAGATCGCTGGTCTTTTCGACAATTTCCTTATAGCGATTTTCACTCTCAACCAAGCTATCCTGAACTTCCTTACGACGGCGCAAGGCGTTCCAGAGCAAGGCGACCAGCAACAACAAGAAGATGCCGCCAATACTGAGAAATAAGACCTGTTGGCGCGAGCTGCTACGAATACTCGCCGTCTGGTGCTCGACCATTTCTTCAAGCCGGGCCTGATAGTGCCAAAGGTCTTCCTGAAGAGCTCGTTCTTTGGAAATGTCGCGAATAATGGAAAGCAGGAGTTGTCGACCAGAGAAATAATACGGTGAGGAATGAACCTCGACCGTCCGGGTCGAACCATCATTCAGGCGGTGCTGAAAGATGAAAAAGTTTCGTTTTTCCTTAGCGGCTAAAGAGCGCTCTGCGGCCACCTGAGCAATCGTTAAGGTATTGATATCCTGAATTTTCATGGTGCGCAGGCGGCTGCGCGTATAGCCATAAAAATCGCTGGCGGCAGGATTGGCATCGACGAGTTCACCCGTCGCTGGATCGATCAGCAGCATAATTGCGCTATGCCGCCGGAATAGCTCTTCAAAGCTCGGTGCGGCGGCGGCCTCCCTTAAGGGAAACAGAATAGCTCCCACCAAAACCCAGATTGCCAGGAATTCCCTCATCCCATTCCCGTTTCTTTATCATTTCTCTAAAACTATACGCTGGGAACTATCAAATCGCACGTAGAAAAGGGGGCCGCGGCAATATGCCGCGGCCCACTTTTCAAATACTTAAACTTCAGCAATTAAGCGTTTTGTTCTGCATCGACACCCAGAGCAGCCTGAGCAGCGGCAAGGCGGGCGATAGGCACTCGGTAGGGAGAGCAGGAAACATAGTTGAGGCCCACATCCTGGCAGAAATGAACACTCGCCGGGTCGCCACCATGTTCACCGCAAATTCCGAGCTTGATATTGGGGCGGGTCTTGCGCCCACGTTCGGCCGCCAGTTGAACCAGTTCACCCACACCGTCCTGATCGATGGTGACGAAAGGATCGGCTTCAAGCACCCCTTTTTCCTGATAAATACCAAGGAAACTTCCCGCATCGTCACGCGACAGCCCAAAGGTCGTCTGGGTCAGGTCGTTGGTGCCGAAACTGAAGAACTCTGCGGAATCGGCGATCTCTCCAGCGCGCAAGGCGGCTCGCGGCAACTCGATCATCGTGCCGACCATGTAATCGATTTCAATCCCGGCTTCGGACATCACGGTTTTCGCTACACCGTCGATCACATCCTTCAGCATATCCAGCTCCTTCTTGGTCGCCACCAAGGGAACCATCACCTCCGGCACCACCGGCTGACCGCCTTCCTTGGTCACCGCCACGGCGGCTTCAAAGATGGCGCGGGCCTGCATCTCGGTGATCTCGGGGTAAGCCACGGCGAGACGGCAGCCGCGGTGGCCGAGCATAGGATTGGACTCATGCAGTTCGCTGGCTCTGGCTTTAACCTTGTTCACATCAAGTCCGGCGGCCTTGGCCACCTCTTCCATGTCTTCATCGGTATGGGGCAAGAACTCGTGCAACGGCGGGTCGAGCAGACGGATCGTCACCGGCAGCCCTTCCATGATCTTGAACAGATCGGCGAAGTCCTGGCGCTGATAAGGCAGCAATTTCGCCAGCGCCGTACGGCGGCTTCCTTCATTCTCAGCCAGAATCATCTCGCGCATATGAATAATGCGCTCAGGATCGAAGAACATATGTTCGGTACGGCAAAGCCCGATGCCTTCGGCCCCGAATTTGCGCGCGGTAGCCGCATCGCTCGGAGTTTCGGCATTGGCCCGGACCCCCATGGTGCGGACGTCATCGACCCAGGCCATCAGATCGGCGAAATCACCGCTCAGCTCTGGCAAAATCATCGGCACTTCACCAATAATCACATCGCCGGTCGAGCCATCGAGCGTCAGGATATCACCTTCTTTCAACGTGCGGCCCATGACCGTGGCGGTTTTCGCCTTGTAGTCGATCTTGATCGTGCCGGTTCCCGAAACGCAGGGCGTTCCCATGCCTCGCGCCACAACGGCGGCGTGGCTGGTCATGCCGCCCCGCGTCGTCAAAATACCCTCGGCCACATGCATGCCGCCGATATCCTCGGGCGAGGTTTCGATGCGCATGAGAATGACCTTCTCACCACGCCCGCTCCACTCTTCGGCCTCTTCGGCGGAAAACACGATCTTACCGGTCGCCGCACCCGGCGAGGCAGGCAGACCGCGCGCCACGATGTCCTTATGCGCCTTGGGGTCCAGCATGGGATGGAGCAGCTGGTCAAGTTGGGCCGGGTCCATCCGGCGAACCGCCTCTTTCTTGCCGAACACCCCTTCCTTGCACATATCGACGGCCATTCTCAGCGCGGCCTTGGCCGTCCGCTTGCCGTTGCGGGTCTGGAGCATCCAGAGCTTGCCGCCCTGGATAGTGAACTCCATGTCCTGCATGTCCTTATAGTGCGCTTCGAGCTTGAACCGAATATCGTCCAGTTCCTTAAACAGCCCAGGCATGACCTCTTCCATGGAGGGAAGATCGCTCTGGTTAGCTTCTTTCTCAGCAATGGTCAGCGGCTGCGGCGTCCGAATACCGGCCACCACATCCTCGCCTTGAGCATTGACCAGATATTCGCCGTAGAAATGGTTGTCCCCGGTCGATGGGTTGCGGGTGAAACAGACGCCGGTGGCGCAGTCTTCACCCATGTTGCCGAACACCATAGCCTGAACATTGACTGCCGTGCCCCATTCGTCAGGCAGATCGTGAAGCTTGCGATAGGTGATGGCCCGCTGGTTCATCCAGCTGCCGAAAACCGCACCGATGGATCCCCAAATTTGCTCGACAGGGTCCTGAGGGAAAGGCTTACCCAGTTGCTCGACAACCTTGTTCTTGAACTGACCAACCAGGGTTTTCCAATCGTCTGCCGTCAAATCCGTATCGAGGGCAACGTTGCGGCCCTCTTTGTGAATTTCCAGCAATTCCTCGAAGTGGTGATGGTCGACGCCGAGCACCACATCCGAATACATGGTGATGAAACGGCGATATGAATCATAGGCGAAGCGCGGGTCGTTGGAACGTTTGGCCAAACCCTCAACGGTTTCGTCGTTGAGCCCCAGGTTCAGCACCGTATCCATCATCCCCGGCATGGAGGCGCGAGCGCCTGAACGCACGGAAAGCAGCAGCGGATTTTCAACATCGTTGAACTTGGCCCCGACGATGCTTTCGATTTTGGCGATTGCCGTCTCGACCTGGGTTTTCAGGTCGTCGGGGTATTTATGG
>CBDUMN010000086.1:0-14866 GCA_965368335.1 uncultured Rhodospirillales bacterium | reverse complement strand
AACAGCAAAACGCGCCCAAAGAAAAAGGAGCTCCAAAATCGGAACTCCTTCTTTTCACACAGGCTGCTTTAGGCCTTTTGAAAGCAAGCAAGAAGCTCTTTTAAGCTATTGCTTCTGTGCGTTGATCTCTGCGCCGTCGCTATCCAGGCCCAGCTTGTATTCAAGTGAGACGTGGTGGAAGCGGGCGTAAGAATAGTCGTCGTGGATGGCGAAGCCGAGGGTGTAGTCGTTCCCCGGAGCCAGTTCCACATAACCCGGCTTGGAGGCTTTCAGAGTGCGAGTCATATAGACGGTCCAGACGCCATCCTTGAGGCCGCCGGTATAGGTGACGTCCTGACCGCCGTCGAGCTTGCGCTCGGCGAAGATCGACCCGGATTCGGACTTTCCGGAAGAGAGGTAGCGGGAGAGGTCCATAAAGGCGCCGGAGGCCATGTCACCGCCGTCCTTGCCTTCTTTGACCCACTTGGTCACTTCCTTGCCTTCCGGCTGTTGCGGCATGTAGCGGCCATCGTCGTGACAGGTGGCCCAGCACCCGGCGTGGTCGGCGTGTTCGACTTTGTTGTCATCGAGCATCACGGCCAGCTTGACCTGGTTTTCCGGGTCCATCTTGCCGCCTTGGCCGATGGGTGAGGCTACATGGCCTCCATCGGGCCATTGGAACCGCATATAAAGTTTGTCATCGTCATGGGCGGCGCGGACATCGACCTTGAATCCGCCGCGTTTGCCGGGGATCGGGGTTGGCTCGGGGGCCTTGCCCTGCCCGGAAACAATGTTGTTGCCAAGCTTTTCCTGCTCGCCTTCATGACATTCGACGCAACGGTCACCGAGTTTTTGGAGAGCGCGTTTTCCGCCATGGCCCGAGCTATAGAGCCACTCGAAGGAAGACTGACCAGGATAGAAGACTGCAATCTCTTTGGATGTGGCTTTCTCCCAATCGATGGGACCGGCATCTCCGCCAGAAGCACTTCCCGCAGCTTTGGGAGCTGCAGCCGGGGCCGCAGCCGAACCGCCACCAGCGGGAGGAGCAGCGACTTTCACAGCATTGATCTCTGCGCCGTCGCTATCCAGGCCCAGCTTGTATTCAAGTGAGACGTGGTGGAAGCGGGCGTAAGAATAGTCGTCGTGGATGGCGAAGCCGAGGGTGTAGTCGTTCCCCGGAGCCAGTTCCACATAACCCGGCTTGGAGGCTTTCAGAGTGCGAGTCATATAGACGGTCCAGACGCCATCCTTGAGGCCGCCGGTATAGGTGACGTCCTGACCGCCGTCGAGCTTGCGCTCGGCGAAGATCGACCCGGATTCGGACTTTCCGGAAGAGAGGTAGCGGGAGAGGTCCATAAAGGCGCCGGAGGCCATGTCACCGCCGTCCTTGCCTTCTTTGACCCACTTGGTCACTTCCTTGCCTTCCGGCTGTTGCGGCATGTAGCGGCCATCGTCGTGACAGGTGGCCCAGCACCCGGCGTGGTCGGCGTGTTCGACTTTGTTGTCATCGAGCATCACGGCCAGCTTGACCTGGTTTTCCGGGTCCATCTTGCCGCCTTGGCCGATGGGTGAGGCTACATGGCCTCCATCGGGCCATTGGAACCGCATATAAAGTTTGTCATCGTCATGGGCGGCGCGGACATCGACCTTGAATCCGCCGCGTTTGCCGGGGATCGGGGTTGGCTCGGGGGCCTTGCCCTGCCCGGAAACAATGTTGTTGCCAAGCTTTTCCTGCTCGCCTTCATGACATTCGACGCAACGGTCACCGAGTTTTTGGAGAGCGCGTTTTCCGCCATGGCCCGAGCTATAGAGCCACTCGAAAGAAGACTGACCAGGGTAGAAAACTGCAATCTCTTTAGAAGGAACGCCGTCCCAATCGATAGCAGCAGCGCCTCCTGCGGCGCCTCCGCTTGCACCGGCGGGAGCAGAGGTTGCCGCGGCTTTCGCAGCTTGCTCGGCTGCTGCTTTTTCGGCTGCTTCCTTAGCCGCTTTAGCGGCGGCTTCAGCTTCGGCCTTTTGCTGTGCTTCCTCGGCTTTTGAGGGGAGACGGCGATTATCGTGGCGTCCGTCGTAGGGATCTTCACCGTCCTGAATCAGAACGCTTACATCGCGGTGGGCGATACCTTTATGACAATCGATGCAGGTGAGATTGTCCGCCTGAGCCAACTGGTGGTTTTTCCAGGCGCGTTTTTTCTGTTTCTCTTCCTTCATCGTGTCCCAGGCGTGACAGTTACGGCACTCGCGGGAGTCCGTCTTCTTCATCGCCTTCCAGACGTTCTTGGCCAAGGAGTAACGTTTGGCCTCGAATTTCTCCGGTGTGTCGATGGTGCCAAGCAGTTTATGCAGCACCTCATTGGACGCCTGTACCTTCCGGACGATTTTGTGAATCCATGGGCGCGGAACGTGACAGTCGGAGCAGGTGGCGCGAACGCCGCTACGGTTCTGATAGTGAACCGTTTCCGTATATTCCTGGTAGACGTTCTCCTCCATCTCATGGCAAGTGATGCAGAAGGTCATGGTGTTGGTTGCTTCCATTGCGGTATTGAACGCACCCCAGAACAGGATACCAACCACAAAGAAAACGGCGGCGGCTCCAATTGAAGCCCCTAGGATGCGCATACGCATCAGTCGAAAGATGAGGTGTTCCCCGGACATTTAGTTTAATCCCCCACGGATTAAGCCCTTTCTATGGAAAGAGCGATGAACGACGAAAAATCAGGTGGATATATAATTTAAAAAATCGGCGAAAAACTTAATTTCGCTCAAGTCTATTAAGAAAAAGGCGGGCATGAAACCATGCCCGCCTTCTCTTTTCTTAGCCGAAGCCCAAATCAGGTGACGTGGTGCTTACGGTTGTAGACGTTGAACTTACCGGTCGGGGTTTCGAGGCCCTTGATGCGAGCTTTCTCTTTCAGAGTTTTCACATCGTAGACAACGATTTCACCGTTCAGCCAGTCAGCCTTACCGCCGCGAGCCCAGACGGAGAACCAAACTTCGGTGCCGTCTTTGTTGAACTCGGAGTGGACAGCCACAGACTTCTCACGATCAGTGATCTTGAGGGTCTTGACGATCTTGCCGGTTTTCTTGTCGAGAACCTTGATCGCCTGCTGGATGGCGGGTTCCGGGTGCTTGGTTTGGTCAGCAAAGACATACGGGCTGTTCGGGTGCGTACGGATGAACAGACCGGCGCCGTCAGTGGCGGTCTTGTAGCAGATTTTCCAAGCTTGGTCAGGATGACCCTTCGGATCGTTACCCCAGGTGGTGATTTTGCCTTCGCCCAGGTGGACGGTACCGGCAACAGGACCACACTTCGGATCAACCCAGTTTGCGCCCGGTCCCGGGTGCGGCATCTTACCGGTTTCGATGGAAGCAACAAACTTACGGTTGGTTGCGTCCATGACTTCCATACGGTTGGATGCGTTAGCAGCAATCTGGAAGTACTGCAGGGTCGGATCGAAGAAGCCGTCATGCAGGAACTTGTGGCTGTTGATCATCTCGATACGGAGGTTGTTGATATCGGAGTAGTCAACCTGCCACAGCTGGCCGAGTTCTTTCACCGCGACGATCCAAGTCGGAGCAGTCGGGGTGTTGTAGATAGCGGCCACACGGGCTTCGTTCACGAAATTGCCGTCAACGTTGACGCCACGGGTGGAGACAACTTTAAGCGGCTCCATGGTTTTGGCGTCGAGGATGGCGAAGTGCGGGGGCCAATAGCCACCACCGATGACGTATTTGTCTTTCCACTCACCGTAGTGAGAGACGGCAACGTCACGCGCGTCGTAAGCGATCTGAGCGGATGCGACGGTTTGCGGCGGATCCATCCAGAGGTCGATTTTGTTCATCAGGCCATCACGACCGATGGTGTACCAGAAACGGCCATCGGAGGATTCTTTGGTCACATGGACCGCATAACCCGAATCGATTTTGGTGACGATTTCTTTGGTGTCACCATCGATGATGCCCATTTTACCGGCGTCACGAAGGATGACGACGAAGAAGTTTTCCCAGTTCCGGCCGTGCATCGGCTTGGTCGGATACTTGGAAGGATCCACCATAACTTTGTGGGTCTTCTTCATCTGAGCCAGAGACATCTCAGGCGGAATCGGAGGAGTCATCTGGATGTAGGTGGAAACTTTGCGGATCTGATCTTTGGTGAAGATATCATCAAAGTTGTTCATACCGCCTTCAGTGCCGAGCGTGATGATCTTTTCAAGACGCTTCTGACCGAGTTTAAGGGTCTGCTCAGGAAGCAGGCTCTTACCGGTCGCGCCTTTACGCTCGACGCCATGGCAACCAGCACAACGCTGGAAGTAGAGGTTCTTCGCTTCTTCGAAGTCCTCTTTAGAAAGGGTGGGCTCGGCAGCGGCAGCCATCGAAGCCGCACCAAAGGTGAAGCCAGCAGCGAGACCGAGCACGGCACCGGATAACAGAAGTTTTCTCATTAATCGCCCCCACAAAGGTCGTAAATCAACAAGGAGAAACAGCACAACATTCTCGGGAAAGCCGCCTTATTGCGACGCCGTCGAATAGAAGACCGATAACCCCTTAGTTTTCAAGGCAACGGTAACGTGAATGGTTCTACCCGTATCGCCACTGACCCCACCTTAACTTTGGTCAAATTCAACAAGGTGATTGATTATTCTGTAAGGGTTAACCCTCATATGAGAAAAGAAACCCCTTACAGATGCTCTAACTTTGCCGCAAAATCAGGGTGGCGCTGACATTGACCAACATCAATGTTCGCTTTTCCGGGGTGGTGATAATCCAGCGCAAGGGCTGTCGGTGACGGCTCTGTTTAGGGTTTCACCTAAGAGGCAAGTCCGTATATATATACGTTGGTTGATCGTCGTTGCGATCACGAGGCGGAAAACGTGATTTTTGCCTGTTGTCCGCGAGGGAGGAGTGCGGTGAAGAAACTCGAGAAAGTCCACTTGGTCGGTGCTGGTCCGGGTGATCCGGATTTGTTGACCATGAAGGCCGTACGGCTTTTAAAAGAGGCCGAAGTTGTCGTGCTCGACCGGCTCATTTCGGACGATATTTTGAAGCTTATCCCTTCTGGAACCAGTTGTATTTATGCGGGCAAAGCCCCGGGTAAGCACTACGTTTCGCAAGATGAAATCAATGAAATGCTGGTGCGTCTCGCCAAGTCGGGCCGCAAAATCGTGCGCTTGAAGGGCGGCGATCCGTTCATCTTCGGGCGCGGTGGCGAAGAGGCCCTTTATATGGCCGATCATGGCGTTGAATTTGAGATTGTGCCGGGCGTTAGCGCCGGATCGGGCTGCGGAAGCGCTTTCGGTATTCCGCTTACGCACCGAGGACTGGCGACGGGGGTTCGCTTCGTCACCGGCCATTGTCGCGATAATGGCGAGTTGAAGCTTAATTGGAAGAGCTTGGCCGATCCGGACACGACGTTGGTCGTTTATATGGGGCTTGGTACAATTCCTGAGGTTTCCGCCCATTTGATCAAGGCGGGATTGCCGGAAAGCACACCGGCGGCGGCCATTGAAAAGGGGGCGACGGAGGATCAGAGAATCTGCGTTACGACGCTTGGCGACCTTCCGACCCGTGTTGTGGACGAGGGGTTTGAGCCGCCGACTTTATTCGTCATTGGCCGTGTCGTGACCCTGGCTGATAAGCTGGGGCAGCCCATGAATACCGGCAAAATGCCGGAAACCGTCTTGGAGGACGGACTGACCGCTCATGCTTAAACAACAGTTTCGCTGTAAGGCCCGCCGATGGGTTTGGCTATCGGCCGCCGCCGTATGTCTCCTCGCCAGCGGCGCCCATGCAGAGCCCGATGCGGCGCGCAAGGAAGAGCTTCGTTATTTGCTGGAGCAGGATTGTGGTTCCTGCCATGGATTGACCCGCAAGGGTGGCCTGGGCTCGCCTTTGTTACCGGAAAATCTGGCGGATTCGTCCGATGAAGCGTTGTTGGAGGTGATTCTGGAGGGAATTCCGGGTACACCTATGCCCCCGTGGAAATACCTGATGAGCAGGGAAGACGCGGTTTGGCTGGTCAAGTTGATTAGGAAAGGCATCGATCATGATGGCTAATCGGGGACTTTATGCGCTCCTGGTGAAAATGCTCGCCGGTTTGACGGTAGCGCTCGGCTTGAGCGGCTGCGTCCATGATATACGGGGTACCGGCGATATGGGCCTTGTGATTGAGCGGGCGACCGGGTCGGTTTTAGTGGTCGACCATTCGGCAGGGAAGCCGCTAGGCCGGGTTGAAGGGTTGGGCGACTTGAGTCATGCCTCCGCCGTTTATTCCCGTGACGAACGCTACGCTTATATTTTCGGACGCGACGGTGGATTGACCAAGGTCGATATTCTTAAGCAGGAAATCGTGCGTCGGGTTATCCAGGGCGGCAACAGCATCGGCGGCGCCATTTCTCAGGACGGTAGCCTTGTTGCAGTCTCCAATTATAAACCGGGTGGTGTGAAGGTTTTTGACGCTAAAACCCTCGATCTGATTGCGGATATTCCGGCGGGTGAGCCGGGAGAACAATCTAAAACCGTTGGTCTGGTTGATGTGCCGGGGCAAAAATTTGTTTTCGCCCTGTGGGACCATGGTGAGATTTGGGTCGCTGATTTCAGTAAAGGCAAGACCCCGGAAATCACCAAATTCAAGGATGCCGGCATTCAGCCCTATGATGGTCTGGTCACTCCCAATGGACGCTATTACATCAATGGCTTGTTCGGTGAGGACGGCCTCTCGATGCTTGATATGTGGAGGCCCGAAAAGGGGGTGACACAGATTCTCCCTCATTACGGCAAGGGGAAGAAAAAATTACCCGTTTACAAGATGCCCCACTTAGAAGGTTGGGCCATGGCGGGCGATTTGATTTTCCTTCCGGCCATCGGTTTGCGCGAGCTTTTGGTGGTTGATAGCAAGTCCTGGAAAGAAGTCGGGCGGATCAAGGTGCACGGACAGCCGGTTTTCGCCATGGCGCAGCCGGATGGACGACAAATCTGGGTAAACTTCGCCATCCCGCACAACGATACGGTTCAGGTCATTGACACTCTGACCCTTGAGGTGATCAAGACCTTGAAGCCGGGCAAAGGCGTTCTGCACATGGAATTTACTCCACGTGGTGAGAAAGTCTGGATGTCGGTCCGAGATAAAAATCGGGTGGATATCTACGATACCGTCACCCATGAGCGTCTCGGCCATTTTCCGGCCGAAAAACCGAGCGGCATTTTCTTTACCGACCGGGCGCATAAAATTGGACTCTGATTCCTTGAAACGGCAACTGCTCGACCATTACCAGCGGGGCTTTCCGCTTTCGCCTACTCCTTATAAGGAAGTAGCTGACCGACTCGGCGTGACCGAGGAGGCGGTGTTGGATGAGCTTTCCGTATTGAAGGAAGAAGGCACCCTGAGCCGGGTTGGTCCGGTCTTTAAGCCTCATAGCGTGGGGGCAAGTACACTCGCCGCTTTATCCGTCGAGCCGGAGCGTCTTGAGGAAGTAGCTGCCGTGGTCAGTAAATTCGATGAGGTGAATCACAATTATGAGCGGGAACACCGTTTCAATCTGTGGTTTGTTGTGACTGCGTCCGATGAGTCTCGGGTGCAGGCCGTTCTCAATGAAATTTCCGAAAAGACTGGCGCCGAGGTTCTCAACCTGCCCATGCTTGCCGATTATCACCTCGATTTGGGGTTCGCAATTCAATGGACCTGACAGAGGAAGATTATCAACTGGTGACGGTTCTGGCTCCCGGTCTACCATTTGTTTCCCGGCCCTATGCGGCCATTGGTGAGCAAATCGGCATGGACGAGTCGGAGGTTATCGGTCGTATCGAAAAAATGATCGAAGCCGGGGTAATTAAGCGTCATGGCTTGGTGGTGCGCCACCACGAGTTGGGATACCGCTCCAATGCTATGTGTGTCTGGAACATCCCCGACGAACGACTTGATGAAATCGGCAAACGATTCAGCGCTTACGATTTTGTCACCTTATGCTATCAGCGCCCCCGACGGTTGCCCGATTGGCCTTACAGCCTGTTTTGCATGATCCACGGCAAAGAGCGTGAAGCCGTGCTCAAACAGGTGGAGGTTTTGGCCGAAGAATGCGGTTTGCTGGATGTGGAGCGAGCGGTTCTGTTTAGTGGGCGACGCTTCAAGCAGCGTGGCGCGCGTTACGCGATGAAGGAGGCCCAGTGATATGAGCCGGGCAGCCATGCGGGAAGATAAAACCCATCTGCTGGATGACAAAGACCGGGCCTTGATCAATGCCTATCAGGGTGGTTTCCCGTTATCTGAAAGACCTTACGCCGAGATTGGTGACCGGCTGGGGCTTTCGGAGGATGAGGTGATGGCGCGAATCGAAAAAATGCTGGATGAAAAAATCCTTACGCGTTTCGGCCCCCTTTACAATGCCGAACGGCTGGGCGGCGGCCTGACCTTGGCGGCTATGAAAATTCCAGAAGAAGAGTTCGATTCGGTCGCCGATCAGGTAAACGACTTCCCCGAAGTCGCGCATAACTACGCCCGGGAACATGAACTCAATATGTGGTTCGTTTTGGCGACCGAAACGCCGGAAGGGATCGAAGAAACCTGCAAGCGGATCGAAGATAAGACCGGTTATAAAGTATACAACATGCCGAAGGAGGAGGAGTTCTTCGTCGAACTCCAGTTCGAGGCGTGATGGACGATATTGATCGCAAAATCGTATTGGCGACCCAGGGGGGTCTGCCACTGGTCGCCGAGCCCTATAAGGCCGTCGCCGAGGAAGTGGGGATTGCTTCTGCTGAAGTGATTGAGCGGATGGAACGTATGCTCGACAACGGGGCGATCCGGCGAATCGGTTTGGTGCCGAACCACTATGCTTTGGGCTATGCTTTCAACGGCATGACCGTCTGGAACGTGGACGATGCTTATGTCAGGGAACTTGGCCCTAAGGTTGGCGCGCTTGACTGCGTCACCCATTGTTATCTACGGCCTCGTCATCTGCCTGACTGGCCCTATAACTTTTTTGCCATGGTTCACGGTCGGGACCGAGAGACCGCTGAGAAGGGAATCAGCGAGATTGAAACAGTTCTCGGCCAGCACAATAAGGGCCACTTGGTACTGTTCAGTTCCCGGATTCTTAAAAAGACCGGTATGCGTTTAGGCGCTTAAATAAAGCGAGGAGAGACAGGTTATGTTCCGGATTTCGCAATATCTGCGTGAAATCGATAATCCAACGCCGGTCAAGCCGTCGCGCGGTATGCCGGGGCCGGTGGTGATTTGGAATCTGTTGCGCCGGTGTAACCTGGGCTGCAAGCATTGCTATTCGGCTTCGTCCAATAAAGATTTTTCAGGCGAATTATCGACCGATGAAATCTTCACCGTGATGGACGATCTCAAGGGGTTCCGCGTGCCGGTGCTGATTCTTTCCGGTGGTGAGCCTTTACTCCACCCAGAAATCTTCACCATTTCCAAGCGCGCCAAGGATATGGGGTTTTATGTGGGGCTGTCTTCCAACGGCACCATGATCACTGATGAAAATATCGGTGATATTGTCAAGACAGGCTACAATTATGTTGGTGTGAGCATCGATGGGATCGGTGCGACCAACGATAAATTTCGGGTGATGGACGGCGCTTTCGATGCGGCGATGAAAGGGATTTCATTGTGCCGCGAAGCGGGCATCAAAGTGGGGCTGCGCTTCACCATGACTCAGGACAACGCCCACGAGCTGCCTAAAATGCTCGATCTGATGGATGAGCTGGAACTCGATAAATTCTATCTGTCGCACCTCAACTATGCAGGACGCGGCAACGCCAACCGGGAAGATGACGCCTTTTTCGACATGACCCGTCAGGCCATGGACCTGCTTTTTGAGCGGGGGCTTGCCTGGGAGCGGGCAGGTAAGGCCAAAGAATTGGTCACCGGAAACAACGATGCCGATGGCGTCTATATGCTGCTGTGGGTTCGCAAACACTATCCGGAAGCAGCCGATCATGTTGAGGCGCTGCTCAATCAGTGGGGCGGAAATGCCACCGGGGTCAATGTCTCCAACATTGATAACCGGGGAAATGTTCATCCCGACACCATGTGGGGGCACCATATTTTGGGCAATGTGCGCCAACGACCGTTTTCCGAAATCTGGCAGGATATTTCCAATCCGCTGATGGCGGGCCTCAAGGCGAAGCCGCGCCCCTTGAAGGGGCGCTGCGCCGCCTGCGATTACGTAGGGATTTGCAACGGCAATACACGGGTCCGCGCCGAGAGGTTAACGGGTGACCCCTGGACGGAAGATCCCGGTTGTTATCTGACTGACAAGGAAATTGGAGTTGCCGGTGCGGCGGAAACACCCTCAGCCCATCCTGCCCGGCAGGCTGTTGGGAGGGCCTCTTAAAGATGAAAAAAATTGCTCTCTCCTTGTTTTGTCTGCCGTTTTTAGCGGGAACGGCCGAGGCCGCCCCCAATGCCGAAGCGCTCTATGTTGAGCACTGCCAAGCCTGCCATGGCGAAGGTCGATTAGGCGGTCAGGGGCCGGTGCTTGAGCCGGTCAGCATGAAGCGCCTGAAAAAAAATGAGGCGGTCAAGGTCATTGCCGAAGGGCGACCGGCCACGCAGATGGAGGGTTTTAAAGACAAGCTCTCAGCCGCCGAAATTGACGCTCTGGTCGAATACATTTTTATCCCTTTGAAAGAAGTGCCCGTTTGGGATATGGCGAAAATCGCCGAAACCCACGAGGTGATGGTCGACCCCAAAACGTTACCGGCCAAGCCGCAGCACAAGTCCGACCCGATGAACCTGTTTACCGTGGTCGAGGGCGGCGACCATCATGTGACGATTCTGGATGGCGTCAAGTTCGAGCCGATCTGGCGGTTTAAAACCCGCTTTACCCTGCATGGCGGTGCTAAATATTCGCCCGATGGCCGCTTCGTCTATCTGGCGACGCGGGACGGCTGGGTCTCCATGCACGATCTCCATTCCTTACAGACAATTGCTGAGATTCGGGTTGGCATTAATACCCGTAATATTGCCGTTTCGAGCGATGGCAAGTATGTGATGGCTGGAAATTTTTTGCCTCATTCCGTGGTGGTGCTTGATGCCGCAGACCTAAAGCCGGTCAAATACATAACGGCAGCCAACCGGGAAGGTACTACATCGCGTGTGAGCGCGGTCTACAATGCGCCCCCCCGTCAAAGCTTCATCGTTGCGATGAAGGATATCAAGGAAATCTGGGAGCTTTCCTACGATCCGGATGCGGCGCCGATCTATTCCAACTTCGTTCATAGTTTCCGCAAAGGTCATGAAGAGGCGATTGTTGAGTATGAGCAACCGTTTGGCATCCGGCGGATCGAGGTCGATGACTACATGGACGATTTTTTCTTCGATCCAGATTATGCCGAAGTGATCGGTGCGGCGCGTAACGCCAAAAAGGGGCAGGTCGTCAATCTCGACGTGCGCAAGAAGGTTGCCGAATTGGAGCTGGAAAGTATGCCGCATCTGGGCTCGGGGATTTATTGGAAGCGAGGCGATCAGCAGTTGCTCGCCACTCCTCATATACGTGGTGGCAACGTCAGCGTGATAGATATGAACACCTGGAAAACGGTTAAAAAGATCCAGACCAAGGGGCCTGGCTTCTTTATGCGCAGCCATAAGAACAGCCCTTATGCCTGGGTCGATGTATTCTTCGGACAGCATAAAGACCTTCTCCATGTGATTGACAAAAATACGCTGGAAATCGTCAAGACCATCAACCCCGCGCCGGGCAAAACCAACGCCCATGTGGAATTTACCAAGGACGGCAGCCATGTCTTAGTTTCCGTTTGGGAGATGGATGGCGAATTGGTCGTCTACGACGCCAAGACTTTTGAAGTGGTCAAACGCCTACCGATGAAGAAGCCGGTAGGGAAATATAACGTGTATAACAAGATTACCTATGAAGAAGGAACCAGCCATTAACTGGTAAGTTGATTGCGACGGTTGTTCTCATAGGAAATGCCCGTTACTCTGTCCGTTCTCGATTGGGGGAATCGGTGGGGAAAGGGACTTCACAGGTGCGGGCTCAAACGCAGAGCGGCGGTTTGGTGAAAAACTTAATAAGACTAAGCGGGGTCGTTTTCGGCCTGCTCATCGCTATGCCTTGCCTAGCGGCTACCGAAGGGGCTCCGCAGACCGTCTCATTTGAATTTGTATGGTTATTGGTCGGGCTGCTTTTTGGCCTTGGCTTCTTTATTCTTATTCTGCTTGCCAACATGGCTAAGCGGCGTCAAGCCGAGCTTGAACTGGTTAAATACAAGGAAGATTTGGAAGCCAAGGTTGCCCAAAGAACCGTGGAGTTGTCTGCGGTCAATGAAAACCTGGCCGAGCAAATCGAACTGGCGCGGCGTTCCGATGAGGAGCTACGGGAGAATGAGCGCAAGCTTGCCCTTCTGTTTGGCAACTTGCCCGGAATGGTCTACCGCACCCAGCGGGGAACACGCTGGGAGTTGGACTTTGTTAGCGGCGGCTGTGAAGAGTTGACGGGGTATACCCCGGAAGAGCTTTTAAGTGGCGATCGGCGATTTTATGCAGATCACGTTATCGCCCATGACGACCGGGTCCATGTCAGAAGAGAGATTTTTGAAAAGGCTTCGGCGGGGGAGGCCTATCGGGTCCATTATAAAGCCCAAACTAAGGATGGCCGGGAGCGCTGGGTCTGGGACCAGGGACAAGGCGTCCTTGATGAAGAAGGCCATTTGATCGCACTGGAAGGTTTCGTCGGCGATCTGACTGAGAGGGTCAGGGTTGAGGAAAACCTACGGGAAAGCGAAGAGCGGTATCGTGGGCTGGTTGAGGCCTCTCCTGACGCCATCGTCGTGCATCAGGATGGCGAGATCGTTTTTGTCAATAATGCGGCCATGGGGCTCTTGGGCGCTAAAACCTCGGAAGAACTGATCGGCTCCAGGGTGACTAAATTCGTTCATCCCGACTATATGGATATGGTGGTTGAACGAATTGCCATGGTTCAGAAAGCGGGTGGCGAGTTGCCGTTGGCCGAGGAAGTGTTGTTGAGCCTCGATCAAAAGCCATTCAATGCCGAAGTGGCGGGGCGGATGGTGACGTTTGGAGGCTTGCCCGCTATTCAGTTGGTCATTCGTGATATCACGGTGCGTAAACAGGCTGAAGAAGGGTTGCGCGTCGCCTCGACCGTGTTCAACACCACTCATGAAGGAATCATGGTCAGTGATGCGGATAATCGAATAAAGGCAATCAACCCGGCTTTTAGTAGGATTACCGGCTATGAACCGGATGAGGTTATCGGCAAAAACCCCTCGCTCCTAAGTTCGGGACGGCATGAAGATGATTTCTATGATCGCATGTGGGCGAGCATCAGGCAGAGCGGCTATTGGGAAGGGGAGATTTGGAACCGTCGGAAAACGGGCGAAACCTATCCCGAATGGCTGTCGGTGACGGTGATCCGCGATAAACGTGGCAAAGTGGTCGAATACGTTGGCGTGTTTACCGACATCACCAAACGCAAGCAGGACGAAGAACAGATTTTACGTCAGGCCAATTACGATTCTCTGACCGGCTTGCCAAGCCGTAACCTGTTCTTTGATCGTCTGAACACCACGTTGGCTGAAGCCCGGCGGGATCATTCTATGGTTGCGCTGCTGTTTATCGATCTCGACCATTTCAAAGTTGTCAACGATACCATGGGCCATGTGGTCGGCGACCGCTTACTGCAGTTGGCGACCGACCGCCTGTCGGCCTGTGTTCGGGAGTCTGATACGGTCGCCCGTTTCGGTGGTGATGAGTTTACGGTTATTCTGCGGGAAATATCGAAGGCTGAGGATGCGGCCAAGGTCGCTGAAAAAATTATCGAGAGCATCTCCGAGCCTTTCACGCTGGACGGCCGGGAAACTTTTATCGGAGCAAGTATTGGGATCACCATCTATCCCTATGACGCCGATGATGTCACGACCATGTTGCGGAATGCCGATATGGCTATGTATCAGGCGAAAGAACAGGGGCGGAATGCTTTCCATTTCTATACGCCGGAGATGAATACGGCTGCTTTGCAGCGCATGGTGATGGAAGGGGCCTTGCGCCGCGCTGTTGAGAACGAAGAGTTCATTCTCCACTACCAGCCGGTGATCGAGGCGGCCTCTGGGCGCGTAGTGGCGGCAGAGGCCCTGATTCGCTGGGAAGATCCTGATGTCGGCTTGACCATGCCGGACAGGTTTATCGGACTCGCCGAGGAGACGGGGTTGATCGCCCCGGTCGGCGAGTGGGTGCTGACTGAGGCGCTACGCCAGACCAAGGCTTGGCATGATGAGGGCTTTCCCGACCTTGCTATCGCCGTCAATCTATCCAATAAACAGATCAAGCGTGGTATGGATAAAGCCAAGGTTGAAAATATTTTGGCGCTGACGGGATTTGATCCCGCCAAACTGACCTTGGAGATTACCGAAACCTTGGTGATGGAAGATACGGAGCACAATACGGCCTGGATGGCTGAATTGCGCCAAATGGGCATCCGTTTCTCCATTGATGATTTCGGTACCGGTTATTCGTCGCTCAGCTATCTCAAGCGGCTGCCAGCCGATTCAATCAAGATCGATCGTAGCTTCATTAAGGACCTTTTTGAGAAAGGCGGCGAAAAGCCGCTGGTTGAGGCGATGATCGCCATGGCGCACAGCCTCAATCTCAAGGTTACCGCGGAAGGGGTTGAGGAAATCCGTCATGTTGAATTTCTTGAAAGTCAGGGCTGCGACTATTTGCAGGGCTTCTATTTCAGTCGGCCCTTAACGGTAGAGGCGTTCAGGGCGGTCCTTGATGAACAGCGAGCTTTAGCTGCTGGCGAATAAGGGATTGGATCGGGACGAAACATAAAAAAAAGGCGGCCCAAAGCAGCCTGTGTGAAAACGTAAGTTTTGTTTTGTATAATGGCCGTATCGCAAT
>CBDUMN010000085.1:0-15325 GCA_965368335.1 uncultured Rhodospirillales bacterium | reverse complement strand
ATCTGGTGGATGGCGGACCCTTCCTTGAAGTCTACGACCGGGCCTATAAGGCGCGATTGCTAGAGGTCATGGCTGAAGACTTCCCCGGCGTCCATACCCTGCTTGGCGACGAAGAATTCGCCGAAGCCGCCAGCGCCTATCTTGACGCTCACCCATCAGCCGCAAAGTCGATCCGCTGGATCGGGCGTGATTTTACCGCTTGGTTGAAGGATACCCCCCCCTGGCGCCACCTGCCCATGCTGGCCGACATGGCGGCTTTCGAGTGGGCCCTCGGACTTGCTTTCGACGCACCGGACGCCCCCCCCATCACCACCGACAATCTGACCGAGATTCCACCGGAAGCCTGGCCGCATCTCCAATTTCAATTCCACCCGGCGCTCAACACCGCTGCTCTGGCCTTTGACGTTGTTCCCTTCCGGCAAGCCGTGGCGACCGAACGCGAGCCGGAAGCCGCACCGGAAGCCCTGGTCACTGAAGCGGTTTGGGCCGTCTGGCGTGACCCCGAGACATTGACGGTCCAATACCGCCTGCTGGGCGAGGAAGAAGCTGTTGGACTTGCCTACTTAACGAGTGATGAAACCTTCGCCGGTCTCTGCGAAGTCTTCGCCCGGTTCGGGCCGGAAAACTCCGCCGCAGTCAAGGCCGCGGGGTACTTGAAAAACTGGATTGAAGCGGGCTGGATTACGGCTTTTACCGGCGCACCGATGAGTTGGGCTAACCCCTCTTAGAATTACGCAAAAGCGACTGCGCCCTTGGAGCCTTTCTTGACGCCATACATCGCCTGATCGGCCGCCTTGATCAAGGTCCGCGCCTCCTCGCCATCCTGCGGATAGAAAGCGGCTCCAATACTTGCCCCGACGGCGACGGTTTCATCTTCTATCGCAATCGGCTGACGAACGGATTCTACGATCCGCTGACCGATCTCCTCGACCCGCTTCCGCTCGACATTCTCCAGCATAACCAGGAATTCATCGCCACCAGTGCGAGCCACTAGATCGACTTCACGAACACAGGCCAGCAATCGTTTGGAGACTTCGACAAGTACAACATCGCCTGCTTCGTGGCCTAGGTCGTCATTAACCTCTTTAAAATCGTCGAGATCAATAAACAACACGGCGACTTGATAGTCTCGGCGCTTGGCTCGGGCAATGGCTCTGAAGATGTGGTCGTTAAACAGACGCAGATTGGGTAGACCAGTTAATGCATCATGATGAGCCAGTCGGCGGATTTCCTCCTCGGCCTCCTTTAAAGCCGTAATATCGATGAAGGCGAAAAGCAGCAAATCCTCGTTTTCGATGGGAATATCCGAAAGCGACGCAAGACCCCAGATAACCTTTCCATCGGGTCGTTGAAGGCGGAGTTCGAAATTTCGCACTTCATCGTCTTCGACAAACTTGACCATCAGCGCCTGACGCTCTTCGGGGTCAACGAAGAACTCCTCCCAGCTCTCGCCGAATACGGTCGCGCCATTGGTGCCAACGATTTCGTTGAATGATCGGTTGGAAAACAAAACGGTTCCGTCTTCCACCCGCAAGACAAGAATACCCGCAGGCACGGTGTCATTATAAACGCGCAGCCGCTCGTCTTTGACGACCAGCCGCTCAAAAGACGCCTTGTCCATAGAGAGCCCCCCCTTACAGACAGTGGATCTTTAGATCCTTAAACGATGACTCTAGCGGGTAATACATAAATTTTTCGCTAAATTTTAGCCTCTACCCTGTATTCCGTCACCCGGTAGAAATCGGAGAAGATACGCTGATCCGATAGGACCGTCGCTGTTTTACCCCGCATTTCGCCGAACTGATTAAGCAGGGCTGTGACATCGTCACGCCAGAAGCCATCCAAAAATGGCTCGAGTTTAGTGATCAACCAACGGCTAGGCAGAAAACGGTATATCCAATGGCCGGTCGGTAGGGGGGCGTATTCCGTAACCAACAGAACCCCGCCAGCCGGAATGACACGCATACATTCGGCAAGCACCCTGCGCCGTGCGTCGGCAGGCATTTCGTGAAGCAGGAAAAACAAAACCACGGTTGAGAAAGCATCGTCCTTATAGGCCAGATACTCGGCGTTCATTCTGGTGGATAGCAGGTCCTGCCCCTTGGGCGCCTTGCTTTTCGCCAAGTCCAACTGCACCCGCGCGGCATCGGTGATATGCAAAGGGCGCGGGCCAACCGTTTCCATCAGTTTTGGCGTCAACTTCCCGTAGACGCAGGTCAACTGTAGGATGGCGTCTTTGGGAGCGCCCTCAAGCCGAACCATTGTCGCCCGCATGAGTTTTTCATACTGACCGAATAGAATAGCGTTGATAATCGGCTGATGGTCAAAGAACCATACCGCCGGTTTCCAGAGATAGGCCCACCAATAATAGCGGGCTAAATATTCAGGAATGCCATCAAGGAAGCGTCGGTATAGCCGAAGAGAAAAAGCTATCATCGAAATTGAGGTTTCCGTTTTTCAAGGAATGCCGAGATTCCCTCGCCCGCCTCATCATGGTGAAGGGCCTCGACAAAAGCATCGGCTTCCTTATCGAGCTGCGCAGGCAAGTCACCATAGACCTCTTCGAGCAGGCGCTTGGCCCGTCCCATGGCGGCGCGCGGTCCTTTAGCGAGTTTCTGCCCCCAAGCCAGCGCCACGTCCAAAGCCTCGCCATGGCCAACCAACCTATTGACCACTCCAGCTTGGTGAAGACGCTCAGGCGCAATCTTGCCGCCTTCAAACAAAATTTCAGATGCTAACTGCTGAGGCAACGCCCGGGCCAGGAAGTCTGTGGCCCCACCATCCGGATTGAGCCCGACCTTGACATAGGAAAGCGCAAAAACCGCGTCTTCGGCGGCAACAATCAAATCACAGGCCAGTGCAACGGAGCATCCTGCTCCCGCAGCGGCCCCTTCGACAGCAGCAATCACCGGCACTTCCGATTGACGAATCGCCTTCACCCAATCGAGCAAAGCGTTCATCGCCTCGCGCTGGAACTCCGGGCTCTTGGTGCGATTATTCTTAAGTCGATTGAGATTGCCGGCAGCACAGAAAGTCCCGTCCCGGCCCGTTAAGATCACCGCGCCGATGCTCTGATCCTCTGCAACGGTTTTAAAGGCTTCAATCCCCCCGTCATAGATACCGGGGCCGAGCGCGTTACGTTGGGTTGGGTTGTCGAGGGTCAGGATTAAAACATCGCCTTCCCGTTCGACGGTCAGCTTCGCTTCACTCAAGGGGTTCACCCTCCGGGTTGCCGCTGTCGCCTCGATAGCGATAGGTCGCTTCACCCGTCGCGATCAGACTGCCATCTTCGTTGAGCACTCGCACACGAGAGAAGAAAATACGCCGTCCTCCGCCCTGGGTTTCACCAATCGCTTTGATGCTCTTACCCTTAACCGGCCCGACGAACGAGGTGGTCATAGTGAGCGTCAGACAGCGCCGAACGTTGCCTTCAACGTTACAAAAACATCCTGCAAAACCCCCTACGGAATCGACCAGGGTGGCAATAACGCCGCCATGCAGGTCGCCCGCCCTGTTGGTTAGATCAGAACGAATATCCAGCGTCATCTCCGCATAACCCTCGCGCCAATCGCTCACTTCGTAGCCAATTAAAGACTGGTATCCCGAAGGCTCCTCATCGCGTAGCCAGTTGATCTTTTCGCTCATAGGCTTTTGGCCTTTTCCGAAAGTTCTTTTTTGAGGATTTTTCCCGTCGGCGCAGCGGGTAGAGAATCCATGAAAACAAAGATACCCGGCTTTTTGTATGGCGCAAGCCGCCCCTCTAGAAAATTTTTAAGTTCCTCTTCTGTGACGGTTTTACCCTTGGTCGGCTGAACAAAGGCCACGACCTCTTCATTGCCATCCTCGACCGTGCGGCCAACAACGGCGGATTGGGTGACGTCCGGGTGACTGTTGATCGCCCCTTCCACCTCGGGCGGAAAAACGTTGAACCCAGACCGGATAATCAACTCCTTGGCCCGCCCGACGATATAGAGAAAACCTTTTTCATCGATACGCGCCAAATCGCCGGTCCTGAACCAACCGTCTTCACTCAAAACCTCTTTGGTCGCCTCGGCGTTTCGGTAGTAACCCAACATGACGTTGGGGCCTTTGACCCACAGTTCACCCACTTCGCCTTCAGGCAAAACTTCGCCCGCATCCGTGGTGGTTCGAGCCTGCTGGCCGGGCAAAATCGGCCCCACCGTATTGTCGAGCCGGGGGTGGTCGTTCAGGGTATGGGCAATGGTCGGTCCGGTCTCGCTCATGCCGTAGCCATTGTTGAGCCGCACGCCAAGCGCCTTTTCCACGCGCTGTTTCAGATCGACATCCATCGGCGCGCCGCCTGACGAGCAATATTCGAGCGCCGGAGCTTCAATGGCCAGGCCGTTGGTTTCGGCATACTCGAGAAGCCCGGCATACATGGCGGGAACACCTTGCAGAATGGTGATCCCCGCTTTCAGCCGCTCATAAAGATGCGCCGGTTCGTAGCGTCCGACCACTTCGAGGCAGCCTCCCGCCGTCAGACAACCAATCATCACCGGCGAATAGCCAAAGATGTGGGACTGGGGCAGAACACCATAAGCTCGCGATTTCTGAGAGAACCCCCGCAAGCGACCCGAGACGGCGGCCACATAGGTAATCCCGCGATGACTGTTCATGCAGGCTTTGGGCTCACCGGTGGTTCCCGTGGTGTAGATCAGAACGGCGGGCTGCCTAGCCGGATCGTCCTCAACCGGTTCAGTCTCCACATCCATTTGGGGCCCAAGCCCGAGTTCGCCCAACATGCCGATCTCGCGTATATCAGCCATGTGACGACTGGCGTGATCTGCCGCAGGCTGCGATGCTTCGACGGTAAAGAGAGTCCGGCGCGGCTGGCAATGGGCTTGTATGGCATCCACCTCACGGGCCGTCATCCGCGCATTGATCGGCACGAACCAGACATCCATTTCGCCCGCCGCCAGAGCCAACGCCACCTGGGCGCGACAGTTCTCGCCGACAACCAACAAACGGTCACCGGGCCATACCCCGAGCCCAAACAACAACGACTTAGCCTCGCCCACCGCTTCGGCTAACTGTCCATAGGTCCAGGTGATATCGCCTTCCACAAGGGCAGGCGTATCAGGCGCTTTTTCAGCCCATTCAAGTGGGCGAGTGCTGATGCGCCGTGGCAAGTCGGCAATCAATTCGGCGGCCCATTCCGGCATTTTTTGTCCGGTCATTGGGCTGCCTCCCGCATCATATTGCGGGCAATCACCAACTGCTGAATTTGCGTTGTTCCCTCATAGATGCGGAACAGCCGCACATCGCGGTAGAACCGCTCGACACTGTAGTCGGCTACGTAGCCCGCCCCGCCATGAATTTGCACGGCCCGGTCGGCAACCCGGCCGACCATCTCGGAAGCGAATAGCTTGGCGCAGGAAGCCTCAGTGGAAACGTTTTCCCCCGCATCCTTACGTCGCGCCGCATCCAGCACCATGGATTTGGCGGCATACCATTCGGCCTTGCTATCGGCCAACATGGCCTGGATCAATTGAAAGTCGGCAATGGGCTGACCGAATTGTTTGCGTTCCATGGCGTAGGAAAGCGAATCTTCGATCAGACGAGCCGCCACCCCGGTGCAAACGGCGGCGATATGCAGACGCCCCCGATCCAGCACCTTCATGGCTGTTTTGAAGCCCTGGCCTTCCATATCGGGGCCACCAATCATGTTGGCTCCTGGAACCCGGCAATCGTCGAACATGACGTCGCAGGTATGCGCCCCTTTCTGACCCATTTTCTTGTCCCAGGCACCGAGCGATAGCCCTTTGCGGTCGCCCTCAACCAGAAAGGCCGAAATACCTCCCGCGCCTTTAATGTCGGGATTGGTGCGCGCCATAACAGTGAAAAGGCCCGCTTCGGGTGCATTGGTGATGAAACGTTTGGCGCCATTCAGCACATAGTCGTCACCATCGCGCACGGCGCTTGTCTTAAGCGACGCCGCATCGGAACCGCTATCGGGTTCGGTCAAGGCGAAAGACCCGATGATCTCGCCACTCGCCAGCTTGGGAAGATAATACTGCTTCTGTTCTTCCGTACCGTCGATGACGATGCCTTGCGACCCAATACCATTGTTGGTGCCAAGCAGAGAACGGAAGGCAGGCGAAGTGCCGCCCAGCCGGAACGCCACCTGCACCTCCTCTTCCATATTGAGCCCCAACCCGCCGTATTCTTCAGGGATAGACAGGCCAAAAAGCCCGAGATTTTTCATCTCTGAAACCAAGTCGGCAGGGATTGCATCCTGTTCGGCCACATCATGCTCGGCGGGAACCAGCCTCTCGCGGACGAAACGTTCGACCGTATCGAGCAGTTGATTGAGAGTTTCGTTATCTAACGCCATCGCCTTTTCGTCTCCTAAACTTGCAGTCGATTAGCCAGTTGAACCAGCCGCGGACCGATATCGGTTTCCAGTTTTGTCAATGTGAGTGTCGCGGTGGCCCCGCCGCAATTGAAGGCCAGCGGTGCGGTGCCGTCCGCCGGACGCAGAGGAACTCCTACCGCGTTGATATCGCCATGCCATTCACCGAGCCCCAGGCAAAAGCCCCGGCGCTCGACCTCGCCTATCGCATTCTCGATTCCTTTGAGAACCATCGGCCAGTCCTTACCGAATTCCTGCTTCAAATCATCGAGAACGGGCCGCCTTTCCTCTTCGGACAGACCGGCCAGATAGGCTCGTCCCATCGCCGTCATCGCCAGCGGGATGCGCGAGCCGATATTCAAATTAAGGGTCAAAGGGGCCTCGCTGCGGCAGGCCTCGAGATAAACCATTTCAGCACCATCCCGCCCCCCGAGCCCGACCAGGGCTTCGGCATGGCGCGCCAATTCCTGCATCAGGGGGCGCGCCAATGACCGGATAGTTGAATTGGCGAGAACGGCGCTGCCCAAAGAGAGGGTCGGAATGCCCAATTGATACTTGCCAATCCGATCAAGAGAAACCAGATAGCCTAACTCGGTGAGCGTATGGATCAGCCGCGAAACGGTTGCCTTGGGCAATCGGGTTTTTGCGACGATATCTTGATGGCTCAGCAGAGCTTCACCCCGGCTGAAAACCTTTAGAATTTCAAGCCCGCGGGCAAGCGCCGTGACAAATTGCCTGTCTTTCGTTTCCACATCCATGGGAGCCTATTCCATTGTCTGCAGCCAACTCTGACACCGGCAATGTCATAGGTCAAGTTTTGCGAAACGCCGTTCCGCATTGCGGAACTAACTGTTTTGACGCTTCAGACGATGCATGCAGTTGACCGTCATCACCACGTCGTCATTTTGATTGTAGGTCACATGATCCATGACGACGATTCCCTGATCGAGGCGAGACTTTGACGGCTTAAGTTCCGTCACGGTGGCGACCACCCGCAGGGTATCGCCGGGGCGCACCGGAGCCGTCCAACGCACCTGATCCATGCCGGGCGAAGCAAGGTTCGCTTCATCCAATAACCGCAACCGGAAAAACAGACTGAAACTGACCGAAAGGGTTTGAAAGCCGCTGGCGATCAACCCACCAAACATTGTTTTTTCCGCCGCTGTCACATCCGAATGAAAGGGCTGGGGATCGTACTGAAACGCAAAATCGAGAATTTCCCCTTCCGAAAGTGTTTTGCCCGGCGTTTCAAATGACTGGCCAACAGCGAAATCGTCGAAATACATGGCCCCCATGGGTATCCCTTTCTTGGTGTTTGACGAACGGTTGGGCGGGAGGATAGCATAATTCGGCACTCAAATACCGATTTGTTCCTTGATTGGTCGAGAGGGCAACCGGCATAATTCGTCCCCCCCCTACATCAATTAGAAAGCGTGATCCCCATGACCCTTGATCCCAATCGCCAAGATCTCACCATCGGCATCATCGGCGCGGGCGCCATGGGGCGCGGCATCGCCCAGGTTTCGGCCACCGGAGGCATGACGGTAAGGCTGTTCGACGCCAACACCGAGGCGGCCAAAGCGGCCAAATCCTTCATCGATAAAATGATTCACCGATTGGTCGAAAAGGGCAAACTGGAAGACACCGAGGCGCAGGCCGCGACAGCACGGGTGGAAACGGTTTCAACGCTTGAACAACTATCCGAATGCGACCTGATCATCGAGGCCATTGTCGAAAACCTGGAGATCAAAAAAACCGTCTTCAGGGATTTGGAGACCGTTGTCACGGACACCTGCATCCTGGCGACCAACACCTCTTCCCTTTCCGTCACCGCCATCGCGGCAGCCTGCAAAAAGCCAGAGCGCGTCGCCGGCCTGCATTTTTTCAACCCCGTGCCTCTGATGAAACTGGTCGAAGTGGTCGGCGGGGTGATGACCGAGCATTGGGTCCTCGACGCCTTGACGGCGATTGGCGAGCGCATGGGGCATGTTCCCGTGACCGCCTCGGACACGCCGGGATTTATCGTCAACCACGCAGGACGCGGCTACGGCACGGAAGCCCTCCAGGTGGTGAGAGAAAACGTTGCCGAGACCGCCGACATCGACCGGATCATGACCGAGACGGCAGGGTTTCGCATGGGACCGTTCCAGCTTCTCGACCTGACGGCGCTCGACGTCTCCCATCCGGTCATGGAAAGTCTCTATCGCCAATACTATGAGGAGCCCCGCTTCCGCCCCTCGCCCCTCACCCGAACCCGTATGGACGCGGGCCTTTACGGCAAAAAAGTCGGGCGCGGTTTTTACGAGTATGTGGACGGACAGGCGCAAATGCCGCCCGACCACCCTACACCAGACCTACGCCCCTCATCGGTCTGGATCAGCCCTGCGGACCCCGTAGCCCGCGACGCACTGACAGCCATCGTCAAAGCCGCCGACATTCCCCTTGAAGAAGGCCCCACAGCCAGCAAATCGGCCCTCTGCCTGATTGCCCCCCAGGGTCAGGACGCCACCTCATTCTGCATTGAGCATGGCCTCGACCCCAAACGCACGGTCGCCATCGACACGCTGTTTGGGCTGAACGGACGGCGCACCGTTATGGCCACGCCACTGACGCCAAAAGAGGTGGCGGAACAGGCCCATGGCCTGATGGGTGATGACGGCACACCGGTCAGTGTCATTTCCGATTCCACCGGGTTTGTCGCCCAACGTATTATCGCCAACGTCATCAACGTGGCCGCCGATATGGCCCAGCAAAAAATCGCCACGCCTACCGATATCGACAAAGCGGTAAAACTGGGTCTCGGCTATCCCATCGGCCCTCTGGCCTGGGGCGATAAATTGGGGGCCGAACGGATTTTCGCCATTCTTTCCAATATCCACGCACTCTCAGGCGACCCCCGCTACCGCCCCAGCCCCTGGCTAAGGCGCCGGGCGCAACTGGGTATTTCTCTACTCACTGAATAGAAAAAGGCCCCAAAAGACAGGGGCCTTTTTAGCTTTGCAAATACGAGCCTTACTGAGCTTGTTCTTGCTGCTTCTTCTTTTCTTCCGCCTCTTTTTGCTGACGGTCAAAATCTTCCTTGGCTTGGAGCCAAGCCACTTTCTGGCTTTCTGACATCCACTGATCAGGCCTCATCCAAACGGTAACCTTATCAGGATATTTCTGCGCCGCTCCCGACATGGCGTCGACAAGAAACCCTACGCCACCGCCAATAATAATATTGCCAAGCGTCGCTCCTTGAAAATCTTCATCAAAGGTCAAAAGGCCTTGTTCATAGCCATCCTTTTCACAAATGATATTCATCGGACCGTCGCCCTTTTGCACCGTGACGCTTCCCGGCGTAGATTCCAGATACCATGAGCCCTGCTTGCTATCGGTCAGCTTACAAGACGCCCCCTTCACCTGGGGCGTATCAACGAAAACCGTCTGTTTTGTTCCGGTCGTTACAGTCGAACATGCGGCAAGCGCCAGCATTGCTGGCACAATCAATAGTCTTTTCACGAAAATCCCCCATTTGATTTGGATTTAAAAGCCCCACCCCTGGAGCATGCGATCCGACAGATACCACAACCAAAAAACGAAACACAATCAAAAAGGAAACAGGTCAGCACGCATATTCCCCAGGTTGTTTTCAGTCTCATTCAAACTAAAGACGTTCGATTTTTGACGGTTAAAACCTGCAAATGAATTCGATGGAGCCTCACTTCTGTGTTCAACAAAATTAACAGGGCCACACACAAAAAAGTCTTTATTCATCGGGGCTTTATATGGAAACATACGCGCAGGAGACAGACATGCTTGGGAGTTGACCGGACAAACGGCGGCATATGCCGGTTCGCGGCTCCAGGCCGAGGCTGAACGAGGGATTGAAAACAGTGGCCGAAAACCAGATTTACCGCCTGATTACCCGTCCGGATTTCGACGGCATCGTCGCCGCCGTTTTGCTGCGCGAATTGGGAATTATTGACCTGAAAGATGTCATCTTCGCCGAGCCGGGCGAGATGCAAAAGGGCAATATCCCGGTCACGTCCAACGACATCACAACCAATCTTCCTTATGTGGAAGGCGTCCATCTCTGCTTTGACCATCACGCCAGCGAACTCACGCGGGTTGGCGCCCATGACAACCTGATTATCGATGCGGACGCCCCGTCGGCGGCTCATGTCGTCTACGAATATTATGGCGGCAAGGAGAAATTCCCCAACGTCTCAACCGAAATGCTGGCCGCCGTCGATCAGGCCGATTCGGCTGACTATACAGAAGAAGATATTCTCGCCCCTTCCGGCTGGACGCTGCTGAACTTCCTCGTCGATCCTCGCACCGGTTTCGACAGAATGGAGAATCTCACCGTTAGCCAAGACGATTTTATGCGCGATCTCATCGTTTATTGCCAGAATCCCAATATCGATGAAATTCTGGAGCTTGAAGACGTTCGTGAACGCCTGGAAGCCTATATCGCCAACCACGAGTTTGCCGAACGACAGGTGTTGCGTTGTTCGACCGTGCAGGGAAATCTCGTCATTACCGACCTGCGCAAGGAAGACGAGTTCATTCCCTGCAACCGTTTTCTTGCCTATGGACTCTATCCCGACGCCAATATTTCCCTGACGGTTCAGAATATGCCCGACGGAACGGTGGAGTTTGCGCTTGGTAAATCGATCATCAAACGCACATCCAAGACCAACGTGGGCGAACTGATGCTTAAATACGGCGGCGGCGGCCATCGTACGGCGGGAACCTGCCGATCCAAGCCTGAAGACGCCGACCGGGTGTTAAAAGAAATCGTTGAGGCGGTTTCGGCAGACGGTTAAACGACCTTTTTCACTGGGCCAGGCCCCGATAAATTATGACCGAACGCCCGGCTTCGATGCCGGGCTTTTGTCTTTGGAAGGATATTCATGCCCCAGCCCATCAATATTATCGGTGGCGGCCCCGCAGGATTGATGGCGGCAACCTTACTGGTTGAGGCGGGACAAACCGTCCATCTTTACGAACGGATGCCCTCGGTAGGCCGGAAGTTCCTTATGGCTGGAAAAGGGGGGCTCAACCTTACCCACTCGGAACCTCGAGAACTGTTCGTCACCCGCTACGGGAAAAGCCAAAACCAATTTGCAGAATATCTCGCCCAATTCGGCCCGGAGGATATCGTCGCCCTGGCCAACCGCCTCGGCATTGAAACATTTATTGGCACCTCGGGGCGCGTTTTTCCAAAAGACTTCAAAGCCGCTCCTTTGCTGCGCGCCTGGGTTCGCCATCTCAAAAAACTCGGTGTCGTGTTTCATGTCCGCCACCGCTGGACGGGCTTTAACGGCGAAGGCCTTGCAACCTTCAGCCATTTAGACCAAACGGTTGAAGCTCAAGGCGACGCAACCCTACTCGCATTCGGCGGCGCAAGCTGGCCCAAACTCGGCTCGGACGGCGGGTGGACAGCTATTCTCGAAGCACATGGCGTGGACATTGCGCCGCTCAAGCCCACCAATTGCGGCTTCACCATCGCCTGGGGCGAAAAGATGATGCCAAAACACGAGGGCGCACCAGTCAAAAACGTGGCCTTGGGTTTTCACGGCAAACGGGCGGAAGGGGAGATCGTTCTGGCCGCCTATGGCATAGAAGGCACCCCTGTCTATGCCTTGAGCGCTGATCTCCGGGACGCCATTGAGAATAAGGGCGAAGCGGTTCTCTCAATTGATCTCAAACCGGGACTGAGCGAGCAAGAAGTAGCAAAACGGCTGACCAAGCCACGGGGCAAGGCAACGCTCACCAATTATTTGCGTAAAGCCCTTAAATTGAGCCCGCCAGCCATCGCCCTGCTCATGGAACGGACCACCGCGGAAGAACGCGGAGATCAAAGCGGCCTAGCCAACGCGATAAAAGCCCTGCCCCTGCCATTGACCGCCCCACGGCCGATTGAAGAGGCTATCTCCAGCGCAGGCGGGGTTCGTTTTTCCGCTGTCGATGAAAACCTGATGCTAAAAGCGCTGCCAGGGGTTTTCGTTGCCGGAGAAATGCTCGACTGGGAAGCCCCAACCGGGGGATATCTGCTTCAAGGGTGCTTTACAACCGGAGCACAGGCTGCACGGGGCATTATGGCTTGGCGACAAGAAGGGTAAACCAGAACCGGCTGCCTATGCCTTCCTCACTTTCGGCACCAATGGTTCCGCCCATCAACTCGACAATCTTTTTGCTGATCGACAACCCCAGTCCGGTCCCATCCTGAGCCCGGCCCCGGCCAGGGGGCGCTTGAGAAAAATCGCTAAATAAATCACCAAGGCGTTCTTCAGGAATGCCTATACCCGTGTCTTCAACGGCAAAAACTATTCGGTCGCCAGGGTTTTCTGAACAACGAGAAACCCTGACCGTAATTTGCCCGTTTTCGGTGAATTTAGCCGCATTCCCGATAAGGTTCAGCAGGACCTGACGAAGACGAAGCGGGTCAGACCAGACAACTTTGCAATCTTCCCCCATTTCAACAGTCAGACTGTTTCCATTCTCTTCCGCCAAAGGAAGCATGGTGGAGCGTATTTGATCGAGCACAGAAGAAACGAGCGTCTCCTCCCAATTCAAATCAACCTTACCCGCCTCGATTTTCGAGAGATCGAGAATATCGTTTATCAAGGCGAGAAGGTGATGTCCGGCCCCGGTAAGTCGCCGCAAAGGCTCGATATAAGCCTCGTCCTTATCATCATGGGCATCCTCATAAAGCAACTCGGAAAGGCCGATAATTGCATTGAGGGGGGTGCGAAGCTCATGGCTCATTTTGGCAAGAAAATCGCTCTTGGCGCGGCTGGCCTGCTTGATTGCCTCTTCGGCTTTAACTCTGAGCGTTACGTCTTCATAGGTTGTGACGAAACCACCTTCTTTGAGCGGTTGCCCGGCGATTTCAATAACCGAGCCATCGGGACGCACACGACGGAAACGATGGGGCTCAAATTTCAGCGCGAGCTCCACTCGCTCGCGCACCTGTTCTTCCGGGTCCCCCGGACCATACTCGCCACGTTCGGCATTATAGCGGAAAAACTCTGAAAGATTGGTGCCTGTTCGGGCCAACTTTTGGGGAAACTCGAGCAATTCGCGGAACCGTCGGTTAACCACCCGAATATCGAGATTGACATCCAACAGAGTAATTCCCTGGCTCATGTTTTCCAGAGTGGTTTCCAACAACCGCCGCTCCTCGGCGAGTTCATCCCTTGCCGCCTTCAGCTCCCAGGTCCGCTCCTCCACACGCCGGTCCAGCTCTTCGTGGGCTTTACGCAATTCTTGCTCCGAATTGCGCCGCTCGGTGATGTCGGTATAGGTGGTAATGAATCCGCCGGACGGCAGCGGAGCTCCCTCAACTTGGATAATTCGCCCCGAAGGCAGACTTCGCTCGAATTTATGGGCCTCGAAACGGGCGGCAATTTCGACCCGTTGACGAACCTGTTCTTCCACATCGCCGGCCCCATAGTCGCCACGCTCGGCATTGAAACGGAAAACGTCTCCGATGTGAGTTCCCTTTTTGGCGAAGCTATCGGGAAGTTCTAAAACCGACATGGCGGCCTCATTCCAGGCAACCAGTTTTAGGTTCTTATCAAAAACGGTCATACCCTGGGAAAGTTGGTTTAATCCCTGGGTGATCAGTTCCATCTGATCGGACGTTTTCTCGTGCTTCGTCATACGGCCGTTTGGTTACCCTCCCCAAGGGTTAGCCCTTGGTTTTCCTGCTTTTCGTAGGTTTCTATCTTTATGCGACCTGCCTCTATTGTTCCCCAAACAGACGTTTCAAAACAATAAAAAACATTACTCACAGCTTTTCGAGACGTTATTCTGGGCCGTTCAATCAAGGAGAGGGTCGTGAAACTCAAACGTGAAACCTGTTGGAAATGCGTCTTTTTCATGGGCGCCGTCGGCTTGGTTTCCATTGCTCTCCTGATTGCATCCTACCAAATAGATGCCCGCACGGAGGCGAGGTTTCAAGTCGCCGGAGAAGTGCGCAATGAGATTGGCGAACCCCTTGCCGGAGTGAAGGCGGTATTGTTCCTGCAGGACCCCAACCTACTCACAAAAACCATTATCAACTATCAATTCGACAACAATGCCGGGACAAGCGATGGATACGGCCTGTTTAAAGCACGGGTCCGACAATTTTACGGATCGAAACATTCATGGCTGTTCGGCCTCGGCAAGCCTATCGCCCATCCGTTCAAGGAGGCCTGGCTGATGCTTAGAAAAGAAAATACCGGTCAAATGGCGGTTAAGTTGAAAACCGACAACTGGGAATATGCAGGCAAGGAATGGCAAAACATCAACGCCAAACTCCCACCGATCACGCTTTCCCGTAGCCCCCTCCCCCCGGAGTCTCAATAACCAACACATCCCCCGGCTCCACTTCGACACGGCCGGTCCCGCCCAGCTCTTCTATTTCGCCAGATTGACGGATCAGACTGTTGCGCCCAACAGTCCCCGGCGCACCGCCCGCAGCGCCATAAGGCGGGACGATACGATGCCCTGAAAGGATCGAAACGGTCATCGGCTCAAGGAAACGGATGGCGCGACGCACCCCATCGCCACCCTTCCAAGCTCCTGCGCCACCTGACCCCTTACGGATACGGAAATCTTCCAGCACCACAGGAAACCGCCATTCCAGCACTTCCGGGTCGGTGAGTCGCGAGTTGGTCATGTGAGTATGAACTGCATCGGCTCCATCGAATCCCGGCCCTGCCCCAGCGCCACCGCAAATGGTTTCATAGTATTGATGGGTTTGGTTGCCGAACGTCAGGTTGTTCATTGTGCCTTGTGCCGCCGCCATGACGCCCAGCGCGCCATAAAGCGCATCGACCACCGCTTGAGAGGTCTCCACATTGCCCGCCACGACAGCAGCCGGATGGCGCGGATTGAGCATGGAGCCTTCGGGAATGATGATATCGAGCGGCTTAAGGCATCCGGCATTCAGCGGTATGGCGTCTTCAACCAAGG
>CBDUMN010000084.1:0-15778 GCA_965368335.1 uncultured Rhodospirillales bacterium | reverse complement strand
GCACCAGGGTAACGGCCGCCCCGGCGACCAGAAAACCGATGAACATCCAGCCCGCCAAGTCCTCCAGCATGTCGGTAAAAGCATAGCGCAGGCCTGCCGCCGTACGGGCGAGAATGCCCCGTCTGGGACCAGGGTGCGAAGAATTGCCACAGGATTTTTCCGAAGCGCAGCAGGACGACAGGGCGCTTTGCTGGGAAACGGCTTTCTCCGGCGCAAGCTCGGCCAACACCCCCGCCGCGATGGCGCTGGATATGGCCGCGATGGGACGGACGATGGCCATAAAGGGACCGAGCAAAGCATAGGAAACGGCAATGGAGTCGGGACCGGTCTCGGGGGTGGCGACGAGGAACGAAGCCGTCGCCCCATTGGACGCCCCTTCTCGCTTGAGGCCGATGGCGGCGGGCAAAACACCACAGGAGCAAAGCGGTAAAGGCGCGCCGACGAAAGCCGCCTTGACGACCGGCCACAGCCCCTTGCCACCCAACCAGCGCGATAGTGCGCCCTCAGGCAGCCAGGCCTTGATCAGTCCGGCGAAAGCCAACCCCAGCACCAACCAGGGAGCCGCTTCTAAAAACAGGTTGAGGGTGTTTTCTAAGAATGTCATACCCTTAGAATGGGCCTTCGCGTCCTGGCATTCAACGGTAATAAGATAACAAAATCAGCGTGTTATACTATAACAGACCGCTACTCCAGGAAGGCCGCGACACCAAACAGGACCGGGTGGCCGAAGAGGAAGGCGAAGTAAACGCCGAGCCCGGCCAGCACCGGAATCCAGGTGATCTCGGAAAGGCTGACGCGGGTCCGGCCCATCAGGATGGCGGCGAAGGGCAAGACCGAGGTTTGAGCGGCGAAGGCCCGCCAGGTCTCCTCGCCCCACCGGTCGCGCTTCTTGGCGTCCATGATCGGCATACCGGCAAGGGCGAGAAAGGCGTTGGCTCCGAAGAAAATCAATGAAGCATGATCGCCGTTAACCGCCATGTGACTGAGGCAAAGCAGCGCGACGGCCGACATAACCGGATGGCGCGAAATCCGGGTGATCCAGGGTAGCTCTTGGTCAAGCTTAAAATGCCGCCCCATGAGGGAAACCGGGCTGGGGTTGTAATAGCCGCAGGCCAGCAGAATCATCGCCAGTGGATTGATCAGCAAGGCCAGATTGCGCGCCCAATCGGTGGTCGGCCAAAACTCGACCTCCGGCGCGGCCACATAGGCCCAGATCATCCAGCCGAGAAGGACGACGGAAATCAGCGAATAGAGCGCCATGTTGCCCTTTTTGCCGAGCAGGCGAACCAACGGGTCCTTGACCATACGGCGGGCGAATAGAAAGTGATGGCCGAGAAAGGCCGCACTGGCGAGGACCAAGTCGGTCAGCGTTCCGGTCATGAGACGTCCTTCCCCTTAATTTAGATCGGAAGGATAGTTTACCAGATGATCGGAGCGACGCCGATCACCCATTCATGGCCGAACAACAAAACCACATAGCCGATGAGGCCCAGCAAAATGCGCCCCCAACCGATCTGCGCCAGCGACACCGGCGCGGCCTTGGCCGAGTTGGTCAGGCGTCGCCATTCCTCTTCGCCGAGCTTTTGCCGCTTCTTCATGTTAAGGCTGATCGGCCCATAGACCGACAGCAACGCCAACAGCCCGAACATCAACAACGCGGCCAGATCGCCATTGGGCGGGATATGGCAGAGCGCCCAGAGCAACAGCCCCCAAATGGCCGGATGGCGGGTCAGGGCGACGATCCCCGGCTTTTCAGGATCGTAACGGCTCGCCGGAATGAAGCTGATGGACAGCGGATTGGGCGAAAGCAGCCCGGCGACGGCGAGAACCGAGGCGACAGGCATAACCAGCAGCGGCACCCATCGGGTCCAGTCGATCAGCCCCCAAAGCTCCTGATAAGGCGCTTGGAAAAACGCCCAGAACAACCAGATCAGCAGGACCGTGCTCAAAGAGCCATATGCGGCGAGAAAAACCTTCTCCCCCAACAACCGCGCCAACCCATTGCGCAACGGCTTATAAGCCGGGATCACATGAGAGAGCAAAAAAACGGCAATGGCGACGATCAGATTGGTCATGGCAGCCGAAGTATCACGAGCGAACGGCAAATGCCATTGACGATTATCAACAGCGGGGCCTCAAAAGAGGAGATTTGCCCTCTCTATGAACCGTCATGCGTGGGCATGCGGGTGCCCACGACTTCTCACTTACCTCCACCAAAAGACGTGAATACCCGCCTTCGCGGGCATGATGGGAGAATTGGGGAAAATTATCATACACACTTATCAACAGCCCCCTCTCGATTTCATTCATTTGCAACAAAATCGTCATGTCGAAGTCTGCACACCGGAGGTTTTATGCGGCGAAATGAAATCCGCCATTTTGTCGAGGGAATAAATGCCGAGCGCGTTGCAGAAATCGCGTCGCCCGTTTGGGGTGGCAACCGTCTTTTCAAACCTTTCCATCGGGCTGCGCGTCGGTCTGTTGACCGGCCTGGCCGTGCTGGCGTTCGCCGTTCTGGGCGGTGTCTACTGGATCGGCAAGACCGATGTGGACAAGGCGGTGGCCCAGCAGAAAACCTTTGAGCGCCTGTTCTCCGGCGTCTCCAAAATCGAAGTCGATCTACAGCGCATGCGAATCACCGAGCGGGACTTTCTCAGTGAGCGCAAACCGCAAGCGGCGGCGGCCTATAAGGAAAGCTTGAGCAACGTTCAAGGCGCCCTGGAAGGCCTGGCCGTCAGCGAAGGAAGCCGCGCTCTTGAAATCCGCGAGGCGCTTTTCGCCACCACCCGAACACTTTCCAGCCAGTTCACCGCGGTGGAGAAAACCCGCCGAACCCTCGGCCTTACCCCGTCCGAAGGACTTTGGGGGAAGCTGATCGCCTCGACCAAGGCGGTGGAAAACGAGCTTAAGCAATGGCCCAACGTGGACAAGCTCAAGGGCAAGCTCGAGACCATGCGCAAGCACGAACTGGCCTTCATGCTCGACAAAAGCCCCAACGCGCTCAACTTCCACCGCAAGGCCTTCGGTGAATTCGATTTCGGCCTTTACGAAGTGTCGCTCGACAACGACACCATCAAGCTGCTGACCCAACTGGTCACCCAATACCGCAACGATCTACAGGCCTACGCCGATGCGGTCCTGGCGCTGGACAAACAGGTCGGGGCGCTCGATACGTCGTTCAAATCGACCCTGCCCCTGTTCAACGAGTTGAAGGCGCTGGCCCGCGACAACATGGCCAAGGCCGCCCTGCGCCAGGAAAGCGCCCGCGACCAAACCGCGACCCTATTGGCCATCGCCGCCGCCATCGCGTTGACCGTCTATCTGGCGCTTTCAACAGTTCTCAACCGCTCGATCACCGGGCCGGTGCGGCGCATCGAAACGGCGGCGCGGGCCGTCGCCGGGGGCGACAGCGACATCGAGATTTCCGACACCGAGGGCAAAGACGAGATCGGCGCCATGGCCCGCGCGCTCGATACGTTAAAAGACGTCAGCATCGAATCCATGAAGGTCAAAAGCGCGCTCGACGACGCCTCGGTCTGCATGACCATGACCGACCGGTTAGGCGTCATCGTCTATGCCAACAAGTCGGCCAAAACCCTGTTTCAGTCTTACGAAGCGACCATCGCCTCATCTTTCAAAGGCTTTTCCGCCGAGGCCCTGATCGGCCTGACCCTCGAGAGACTGTTCGGCGCAGCGGAAAACGGCGCGGCCAAGGTGGTCGATCTGGTGGGTGGCTTCACCACCAAGGCGACCATTGGCGAGGCGACCTTCCAAGTGACCGGCAGCCCGGTCGCCAACCACAAGGGCGAACACCTGGGCGCGGCCATCGAATGGCGCGACATCACCCAAGAACTGGCCTTACAGGAAGAGGTCGCCCGCTCGGTCGAAGCGGCGGCTCAGGGCGATTTCAGCGGGCGGATCGAGCTTGCCGGCGTCAGCGGCTTCATGGAACGGATGGGCGGCGGCATCAACGACCTGCTCGACGCCGTGGATGCGGGCATGCGCGACGTCATTCATGTGATGGACGCCCTTTCCAAAGGCCAGTTGGCCGCCCGGATGACCGGCCATCACCAAGGCTCTTTCCTCAAGCTCAAGGAAGATTCGAACCGCATGGCCGAAACCCTCAACCAGACGGTCATCGGCATCAACAATTCCTCCGACATCATCGGCAACGCCTCGGCCGAAGTGGCCAACGGCATGGACGCCCTGGCCCAACGGACGGTCAATCAGGCCGCCCGCCTGGAAGAAACCGCAGCGGCCATGGAAGAGATTTCGGAGAACGTCAACAACAACGCAGCCAACGCCCGCAACGTAGATGAACGCTCCCGCTCGGCGCTCAGCCAGGCCCAGTCGGGCCGCGACGTGGCCGACAAGGCGGTCGGCGCGATCAACCGGGTCGAGGCCTCGTCCAAAGAAATCGCCGGGTTCATCGACACCATCGACGGCATCGCCTTCCAAACCAACCTGCTGGCGCTCAACGCCGCCGTCGAAGCGGCGCGGGCGGGCGATGCGGGGGCCGGGTTCTCGGTGGTCGCCGCCGAGGTCCGCTCTCTGGCCGCCGAAAGCGCCGAGGCCGCCCGCCAGATCAAGGAACTGGTGGGGCGCAACAGCAGTGAGATCGCTTCGGGTGTTTCTTTGGTGCGCAAGACCGGCGAGGCTTTGAATGAAATTTCGGCCTCCATCGACGCAGTCTGCCTCAGCGCCGCCGAGATCGCCGCGGCCAGCCAGCAGCAGGCCGACACGGTGGCCCAGGTCTCCTCCTCAGTTACCGAAATGGACGAATCCACTCAGCGCAACTCAGCCCTGGTCGAGGAGTTCCACGCCGCCTCGTCATCCTTGAAGGAGCAGGCCGACCTGCTGCTCGAACTGGTCGGCTTCTTTAAGATTGATGAAAGCGGAACGCCCCCCGCCATCGCCACTGACTGGGCCGAGGCTCTAGATAGCGGGTCTTACGCCATCAACTAAAATTCGTCGCGCCCGCACATGCGGGTGCCCATGACTTTCCGCTCGATGTCCCGGCACCCCTGCCGAAAGACGTGGATACCCGCCTACGCGGGCATGACGGGGAAAATATCGAAGGTCTGAGGGGGTGTCGTCTCAGCTAGTCTTTGCGGACCATGGTCCCGGTTTTGGGCGTGGTCGCCTTGACGTAGCTGCCCGGCGCGTCCTCTATGGGTTTGAGTTTGCCGTCACCGGGCTTGCGGGCCTTGACCTTGCCGCCGCCTTTGCGGGCCACCCAGGCTTTCCAGTGGGGCCACCAGGAGCCTTCGTGCTGGGTGGCGGTTTCCAGCCATTTTTGCGGATCGGCCGGGTTGTTTTCGTTGGTCCAGTAGCCGTATTTCTTCGAGCTTGCCGGGTTGACGATGCCCGCGATATGGCCCGAGCCGCCGAGAATGAATTTGACCGGTCCGGAATAGAGCTGGGCGCCTTTGTAGCAGCTGACCCAAGGCGCGATGTGGTCTTCCTTGGCCGCAATAATGCAGGTCGGCGTCTTGATGTCGCGCAGATCGACGGGCACGCCCTTCATCTCAATGCCGCCCGGCTGAGAGAGCCGGTTTTCGTGATACATGGAGTGGAGATAGAAGTTGTGCATCATGGCTGGCAAGCGGGTCGCATCCGAGTTCCAGTAGAGCAGGTCGAACGGCATGGGGTCCTTGCCCAGCAGGTAGTTGTTGATGACGAAGGACCAGACCAGATCGTTCGAGCGCAGCAGGCTAAACGCCGTGTTCATGATCGAGCCGTCGAGATAGCCGTCGCGCTCCATGTATTCATCGAGGCTTTCAAGCTGCTCTTCATCGACAAAGACCTTGATGTCGCCGGCGATTTCGAAATCGACCATGGTGGTGAAGTAGGTCACCGAGTTGATCCGGTCGTCGCCTTTTTGAGCCATATAGGCCAGCGTCGCCGCGGTCAGTGTGCCGCCGATGCAATAGCCGATGTGGTTGACGCTCTTTTCGCCGGTCGCCTGCTCGATGGCGTCGAGCGCCTTCATGATGCCCAACTCCATGTAGTCGTCGAAGTTGATGTTGGACTGGCTGGCGTCCGGGTTGATCCAGGAAATCACGAACACCGTATGGCCCTGATCGACCGCCCATTTAATGAACGACTTCTGCGGCCCGAGGTCGAGAATGTAGAACTTGTTGATCCAGGGCGGAACGATCAGCAAGGGGCGTTTGTGAACCTCCTTGGTGGTCGGCTCATACTGCAAAAGCTGCATCAGCTCGTTTTGGAACATCACCTTGCCCGGCGTGACGGCGAGGTTCTTGCCGACTTCGAAATTATCGATGTCGGTCATGCGAATCTTGAGCTTGCCGCCGCCTAGCTCCATGTCGGAGAGCATGTGCTCGAGCCCGCGGATCAGGTTTTCGCCCTTGGACTCCATAGTGGCGCGCAGCACCTCCGGGTTGGTCATGGCGAAGTTGGTCGGCGAAAAGGCGTCGACGATCTGCCGGGTGTAGAAATCGACCATCAGCTTGGTCCGCGCATCGATCCCATCGACGCTTTCGGCCAGAGTGGTGGCGTACTTGCCCATCAGCAGATAGCATTCTTTGACATAGGTGAAGGTTGGGTTGTCGGTCCAGGCTTCATCGGAAAACCGGCGGTCGCCTTTGGCGGGCGCAATGGCCGGTTCGACCTCTTCGCCCTGCATGCGGCGCAGCGCGGTTTCGGCCACCTTGGCGTAGTCCTGCCAAAAGGCGACCTGGGTCTGAATAAGCCGCGTCGGGTCTTTCATCAGCTCGGCCGACCAGCGGGCGAAGGCCTTGGAGATCACCACCGGATCGGGAAAAACCGGTTCGTCATGCTCACTCTGGCGCGCCGCATATTCGGCGATCAGTTGCTGCGAACGCATCCCCACGTCCATCAGAATGGTCGCCAGTTCCTGCGGATTGATCTGCGATTCTTCTAAAGGGGGTTTCTGCTCAGCCATGACGATTTCCTAGTCTCATATAAACCTTGCGCGCTTCCTGCCTTGGAAAACAACCCAGGTCAACCGAAAGTTCCTTGAAACAACCACCCGTTATCTTAATCAGAAATTCTCCGGCGCCTCGATGCCTTTTTGATTGCAGGCGGCGACCACCGTGTTGCGCAGCAGGCAGGCGATGGTCATCGGACCGACCCCGCCGGGCACCGGCGTAATGGCGCCCGCTACATGGACGGCGCTATCGAAATCCACATCGCCGACCAGTCGGGTTTTGCCCTCGCCTTTTTCCGGCGCATCGATCCGGTTGATCCCCACGTCGATGACGGTCGCTCCCTGCTTGATCCAATCTCCCTTGACCATCTGCGGACGGCCGACGGCGGCTACCAATATATCGGCCCGGCGGCACTCTTCGGCAAGGTCTTTGGTCCGCGAGTGCGCAATGGTCACCGTGCAGGACTCGGCCAGCAGCAGCGACGCCATGGGCTTGCCGACGATGTTGGAGCGGCCCAACACCAAAGCGCGAAGACCCGCCAGAGTGCCCAGATGATCTTTCAGCATCAGCAAACAACCGAACGGCGTACAGGGCACCATGGCGGTCTTGTCGCCGGTCGCCAACTTGCCGGAGTTGATCACATGGAAGCCGTCGACATCCTTGGCCGGTGCGATGCGGTCGATGACCTTCGATTCACTGATGTGATCGGGCAGCGGCAGTTGCACCAGAATACCGTGGACGTTGGGCGCTTCGTTCAACTCGTCGATCAGTTGAAGCAGCGCCTCTTCGGAAACCGAGGCGTCGAGCTTGTGTTCGAAAGACTGCATCCCCGCTTCGGCGGTCTGCTTGCCCTTGTTGCGCACATAGACCTGACTGGCCGGGTCTTCGCCGACCAGCACCACGGCCAGCCCCGGCGTCAGGTCGTGATTTTTCTTTAAAGCCGCCACTTCTTCGGCCACCCGCCCACGCACCTTTTCCGCAAAGGCCTTGCCGTCGATGATTTGTGCTTCGCTCATGCCTGACGTTCCATCCACTCGGTTAGTTGCTGCAACAAGGCGACCGGGTCGCCGTGATCGATTTCCAATGTCTTGCGCCGGTCGGTTTCTCCGGCCACCAGGGCGAAGGCCGACTTGGGCAGTTTCCATTCTTTGGCCAGCATCTTGATCAGGGCGGCATTGGCCTTGCCTTTTTCCGGCACCGCCGTCACCCCGGCCTTGACCGCCTGCTTGCCTTCCGCGTCCTCGACGATCCCGCCCAGCGCATTGCGCGAGGCCTTGGGCGTCAGGCGCAGATGAAAACGGACCCGGTTGGCGGGTCCGATGAAAAAGGGGCCGCCGCTATCCGGCAACCTTGAAGGCCAATCTGACCAGCATGTTCTGGACGAAATAAAGTCCGAGGATCAGGATAATCGGCGAGACGTCGATGCCGCCCAGGTTGGGCAGCAGATTGCGGATCGGCCGCAGGGCGGGCTCGGTCACGCGGAACAGAAAATCCGCCACCATATAGACGAACCGGTTCGACATGTTGATCACGCCAAACGCCGTCAGCCAGCTCATGATCACACTGATAATCAGGGCCCAGATATAGAGGTCGATGACCGTCACGAATATCTGGAGAAGAGGCACCAAGACCACGTCCATATCCGAAGTTCCCGCCTTCCGTTCCACAACTCAATTAAGGTGTGGCTAACCTATCCTCCCCAGCGCGCGCTGGCAAGATTACACAAGCGCTTTTCCACCATCTTTTCAAATCTCAAACCCCTTGACAGCACGCCCCCGCATCCACATTATCCGCGCAGCAAAGTATACGGGGCCGTAGCTCAGCTGGGAGAGCGTCGCGTTCGCAATGCGAAGGTCGGGAGTTCGATCCTCCTCGGCTCCACCAATCAAACCCCGCAGGTCACCCCTGCGGGGTTTGTTCTTTTTGAGGTGTGCTTTTGGTTTAGTGCACTGTCACCGTAATTCCTGTCACCGTAATTCCTAGTGCACTGTCACCGTAATTCCGTAATTCTGCGTATCTAATCCGCCCCAGTTCCTCCACCACAGCCTTCGCGGGAAAAGTCCTTACCGTGAAACGCTTGCACCGACTTTCCCCGAGAGGCGTCTGCCCCACCCGCCAAGCAGCATGGCAATCTCATGACGAACATCGGCTTCCCGGAGGATACCATACAAAATCTTTTGTATTTTTAGATTTCATGGCTCCATTTCCGCCAAACTATACCCGGTCATGAGTGCTTTCTTCTGACCACACCTTGGCAGGTTGCCACTGCTGTAAATCCTGTTCCGCCTCAAAGAGGTCCAGCGAGGTTTGCATATTCACCCAGGGTATTGAAGAGATGTTTAAGGCTCGCGCCAGCTTGCTTGCCACGACAGGCGTTAACCGGGCATTGCCATTCAGGATTTGAGAGATGGTTTTGCGGCTCATCCCAATGGAATCGGCAAGTTCGGAAATATGAATGTTGCGAGGCTCAATCACCATCGCCTTTAATGCCTGTCCAGGATGGCTTGGCGGTCTCATTCTTCTAATCTGTCCCATTGGATCGCTCCATCAATGATAATCCTCGAAGTTCAAAATAATCACGTCGGGCGTTTCCCATTCAAATGTGACGCACCAGTTGCCCGAAGCCTGCATTGAATATTCACCTTTCCTTGAACCCTTCAACTCGTGGAAATTCTGAATTCCTTGACATTGGGATAGGTCCGATACGTTGTCCAGAAAGTCCATAATATAAAGGCAGGTCTGATGATAACGTTTGTTGATACGGGCGGTTTTACCCGTCTCAAACAATTCCCTTAAACCCTTATGTTTTATCTTTACTATCGGCATTACGTCGAACTCAAATGCGTTACCTCTAACGTAACACGTTACGCAAAAGGTAACAATTGATTTGATGATTCGGTTCGTAGGTACAGTGCGTTCAGGATTATTTCAAACAGGAATACGCCACCTTATCTAATTCCTCGGCCACTGTTTCCATCCCATACCCACGCCCATAAAACGCCTGCACCGATTTCCCCCGAGAGGCATCAGCCCATCCGCCGAGGAGCATGGCGATCTCGTGGCGAACATCGGCTTCCCGGAGGGCATCCCGGAAGTTGTGCCTGAAGCTATGGAATGATGTTTTCTCGCCATCCGCCCCTATCACTTTAAGGAACCGGCTAAAATGCCTTGAGAAGGTATCGGAACGGTAACCGGTTGTTCCGGGTTTGATATCGGGGAATAATTTACTACGAGGTTTTCGGGCGAATTTAGCCAACGGCGAAGGACCGACCGTGGATTGGATCGATGAGCAACTCCACCCCAGTCGGTCAAAGCGAAACACGTCCCTGGATTGAAACTAGGGTCCTGACCCTAAATATCTTCTACAGAACAATGTAACAATCAACCGCAGAAGAGATCGGATTTTGCGCGAGTTTGATGCCGGTGCGGTCGATCCAACGGAAAAAGGTCAAGCGGTGTTTTCGGTCGATCTGTTGGAGCTCGCCTTCGATCTTAGGACACTTGCGGAGAGAGGGCGCTAGTTGTGATGTCTCACGAGGTTAGTCGATCAATCTGGGGTTGGTGTTTCTGGGCGGTCCGGTTGGCGTTGGTGGGGCGGGTTACTTTGTCGTTTTAAAAAATGGCAAAGTCCGTATAAGATGCGCCCCGTGGGAATGTAACCGGATGACAATTAGAACAACATTCGCCAACGTTTTGTTGGTCATTATGCTTGTCGTTTTTGGGTCGAGCGTGTTCGTTTTGCAGGTTTTGGGCCGAGCGAAAGACGACGCCGACATCATAAACGCGTTGGGGCGTCAGCGCATGCTGTCGCAATCCATGGGTAAATCCGTGCTCGGGTTTACCCTCGGGAAAAGTGTGCTTGGGAATATCGAAAGAAACATTCTCGAGTTCGACAAGTATGTGACGGCGATGCGCAAGGTCTATACCGAGGTCGTCGTCACCGAGGCGGCGAAAGCCAATGTCGACCTGACCATGAGCCTTGGCGAAAACAGCCATCCCTATCTTCCGTTCCCCGCGACCTTCACGCGCCTGATCAACAGCGAGTATTCCGCCGCCTCGCCAACCAATATCTCGATTATTTCGGAAAATCCGATAAACCCGGAACAGGGGTTGGAAACGGAAATCGACTTTCAGGCGAACGCCTTTCTGAAGAAAAACCCGGACCGTACCTATTACGCGGCGAAAGAAGAAAGCGGGAAACTGGTGCTCAACTATTATACGGCGGATATCGCCACCGTTGAGGATTGCGCCACCTGCCACGAGGACCTTGAGGGCCGACAATACCGTTTAGGCGATCTGCTGGGAATCAGGCGCTACGAAATTCTGTTTTCCGAAAATCCAGCCGCTGCACACAGCGCGCTACACCCCAATCTCGATGAATATCGAGAAGCCGAAACCGTCTTTTCATCAACGCTTCTCGCGGCGAAAAATGGCGGCGTCTATCCGGCCGACGGAAACTCCGATGCTTTTAAGGAAACCAAAGCAATAGACGATCCGGCCATGCAGGCGAAGATCGTCGAGATTGAGCGGGCCCTGACTCAGTTCAAACATTCGGTCGAGCTTATCGACCTGTCAGAAACCGGTGGCTTGAGCCGATACAAACTGATTGAAGAATTGATGGCGCTGTCGAATGACCTGCTTCGCCTTAGTGAACAATTGGTTTCCCAATACACGGCCATCGCCAACAACAAGCAAGAAATGGTCTATGTGTCGGTCATCCTCTCGCTTTTGTTCGTTTCTCTCGCCTCGCTGTTTATGTATTTCTTCTTTTATTCGAGGGTCGTCAGACCTTTGGGCGAAATGACCAAATATATGACCGATCTGGCGAATGGCGACACGCAATCGACCGTGCCATGCTGCAAGCACAAAGATGAAGTCGGCGAGATATCCAATGCGGTGGAAGTCTTTCGCCTGACCGCCATTGAACGGGAAAAAGCGGAAGCAAAGCTAAAAGAAGCAATCGGCAAAGCAGAAGAAGCCAATAAAACCAAGTCGGACTTCCTCGCCAACATGAGCCATGAGCTTCGCACCCCGCTCAATGCGATCATCGGCTTTTCCAATGCGATGCAAGAAGGCGTCTTCGGCTCCATCGATAACGAGAAATACAAAGAATACATCAACAACATTCACGACTCAGGCGAACACCTTCTCGAGCTGATCGGCGACATTCTCGATTTGTCGAAGGTCGAGGCCAATGCGCTGAAACTTGATGAAACGAATATCGATCTCACCGATATTTTCACCGCAGCAAAACAGATGCTTCAAAAACGGGCGGAAGCCGGGCAGATCGAAGTCACCATGATGGCCCCTTCCGACATCCCGACTCTTCGGGGCGATGAGCGCCGCCTGAAGCAGATATTGGCCAATCTCCTTTCCAATGCGATCAAATTCACCCCGGCAGGCGGCTACGTTTCCATGGAGGCCCGGTGCGATGAACAAGGAGCCATCGTTCTGGCGATTTCCGATAACGGCGTCGGCATGACCGAAAAAGAAGTGGCGACGGCGCTCAATGTATTTGGGCAAGTCGACAACGGATTATTCAGCAAGCACGAAGGGACGGGATTGGGTCTGCCCCTGACCAAAGCGCTTGTCGAGCTGCACGGCGGGACACTGGAAATCGTCAGCCGCAAAGCTCAGGGGACCCGGATCACCCTCCGTTTCCCAAGCGAGCGCACCGGCGCGACAGGCTAGGGTCCTGACCCTAGAGCGGATTTGCCTATTTGAGTGCGTCGATCTGGGTTTTCAGTTTGGCGTAGGGGATGGTGTCAGGCTTTAGGAGGGCGAGCAGCTTGTTCCAGTAAGCCAACGCGCCTTGCTTATCGCCCGTCTGTTGAGCTGCCATGCCGAGATACCAGAGCGCATTGCTGTCGTTGGGGTCGAGGGCCTCGATTTTCTTAATCGCTTCGATGAATTCCGGGGAGAACTTGTCGCCCTCGGGCGTGGCGCTCAAGATGGCCGAAGCGTGTTCGGTCAGCACCGCCTTATCTTGCGGCTTAAGGTCGACGGCCTTGGCGAAAACCGGGATCGCCTGATCGGCTTCGCCCATGGAGAGCAGCGTACGGCCCAGGATCTGCAGACTTTCCAAATCCTTCGGATCGTCCTCGATCTTTTGGCGCAGATCGGCGATTTGTTTTTTCAAGCCCTCGCTGGTCCCCTTGGGGATATCGACCGAGGTTTGGCTGCCGCCCCCACCGCCTGCGGCGCGGCGTTCGGCTTCTTCGGCCTTGGCCGTTTCGCCGAGCACCCGATAGGCCCGCGCCAGTTTCAGCCAGCCTTCCTTGTCGTCGGGGTTTTCTTCCAGTCTGGCCGCCAATCCTTCGACCATGGAGCGGATCATCGCGGCCCGCTCCTCTTCGCTCATCGCCGCCGCATCACGCATCTGCTCGGCGGTCGGGCCTTTGGGTTCAGCTTCGGCCTGGACCGCCGCTTCCTGGCCTGCAAGTTCGTTCAATTCTTCATGAAGGCCCGGAGTCGGCTTGACCGATGCGGCATCCACACCCAGGGCCTGAGCCGCGGCGACGATCTGACTCTCCACCTGGGGCAGCCAGGCCGCATCTTCCGGCGCAACCGCCTTCATATCGACCCAATTCTGCAAAGCGCCTTTGACGTCGCCCGTTTTCGATTTAAGGAAGGCGTCATAGAACCAGGCCTTCATGTTCAGCGGGTCGGCCGAACGAGCCTTGGCGATGGCGTCGGAGATTTGCTCATCCACCTGGCCGTTCCCGGCGAAGAAACGATTTTCGACGAAATTGGTCAGCACCGAGGAGTAGGCTTGTTTGTCATCCCCGGTCAGGGCGGCGGCCTTTTTGAAGGCTTCGGCCGCTTCGTCGTAGCGATCCATGGCGGCATAGGATCGACCGAGCATCCGCCAGCCTTTGAGGTCGGCGGGGTTTTCCTGAAGGCGTTTTTCCAACGCCCCCAGCATTTTCTTGAGTTCGGCGTCGGCCTGAACGTTTTGCTCTTTTTCCAGATCGCGCTGGGCGATGGGGAAATCGGGCAGATGAGGCTGACCGAGATAGAAATAGAGCGCTACCGAAGCGGCAACCGTCACCGCCAGAGCCGCACCCAGCCCGACAGGGCTGACCCGGTCTTCGGCCAGGGCCGCTTCCTGATTGCGCTCGGCGTCGGCGACCAGAAGGCGGCGCTCAAGTTCCTGGCGCGCGGCTTCCGCCTCGGCCTCATTCAGCAAACCGGTTTCCCGCTCCCGATCCAGTTCCTTCAATTGCTCTTTGAACAAGGCGACGTCGTAATCGGCGCGCTTCGCCGCATTTTTGCCACCCCGCAATACGGGTAGAACGATAATTCCCAAGGCGATGACCGTCAGAGCGGCAATGGCGATCCACAAGGTCATGCGTCATCCTCATCTTTCAAAAGAGCGTCCAGTCGGGCCTTCTCATCCGCCGAGAATTTTTTGGTATCGCTTCCGGCTCCGTTCTCGGCCGCGACCGTCTGGCGCTTGCGGTAGTAAACGGCGACGGCGGCAATGCCGATGCCAACAAACACCACCGGGCCCAGCCAGAGAAAATAGGTGATCCCTTTGAACGGCGGCTTGAGCAGCACGAAATCGCCGTAGCGGGCGACTACGTAGTCGATAACTTCCTGGTCGCTGTCGCCCTTGGTCAGGCGTTCGCGAACGATCACCCGAAGATCGCGGGCCAGTTCGGCGTCGGAATCGTCAATCGACTGGTTCTGACAGACCACGCAACGCAGCTCTTTGGAAAGCTCACGAGCCCGGTGTTCCAGATTGGGATCGGCCAAGACCTCATCCGGGTTGACCGCAAGGGCGGGAAGGGCTGGCAGCATCAGCGCCAGCGCCATGATCAGGGATGCGACGAACCTCATTCCTTGCGCAGCTCCTCAACGATGGGAAACAGGATGTCTTTCCAGGTTTCCGGATAGATCGGGCCGATGTGCTTGTAGCGCACGACGCCCTTCTTATCGACGATGAAGCTCTCGGGCGCGCCGGTTACCCCGAAGTCGATGGAGACCCGACTGTCCCGGTCGTCGCCGACCAGCGTATAGGGATTGCCGTGGCGGGCCAGCCATTGGGTCGCCGCGCCGTCGGTTTTTTCCCGCCAGTCGATGCCGTAGATGGGAATGACGTTGTTTTTCTTCAATTCCATCAGGAAAGGGTGCTCGGCCAGACAGGCCACACACCAGGAGCCGAAGATATTGACCAGCGTCACCTGCCCGAGCAGATCCTTGCTTGAGAACCCCTTGTCAAACCCCTCGATCGCCGGAAGATCGAACGCCGGGACTTCCCGGTTGATCAGGGTCGAAGGCAGTTTGCGCGGGTCCTTGGTCAGGCCGACGGCGAAATAGACGGCCAGGATCAGGAAGATGCCCAGCGGCAAAAGATAGACCAGACGCTTGCTCATGCTTTCCCCCCGTTACTCCGCCGGCGCAGCCGCCGGAACGGCCCCGCTTTTGCGTTTCGGCGCACCGACCCGGTGACGCCGGTCGGTCAGGCTGACCAGCCCGCCGAACACCATGATGGTCGCCCCCACCCACATCCAGGCGACCAACGGGTTAAAGTAAAGCCGGGTGACGAAAGCGCCCTTCACCTCTTCCGACGGATCGCCAATCACCGCATAGAGATCGCCCATCCAGGTCGTGTGAATGGCCGCTTCGGTGGTCGGGCGCTGCGAAACGGTATAGACCCGCTTCTCCGGTCTTAAGGTGACGAAAATTTCGTCTTCGCCTGTCCGCCGCACGGTAAAGGAGGCGCGAAGGGCGGCGTAGTTGGGTCCCGCCACATCGCGTGCGCCTTCGAAGGTATAGTCCCATCCCGAAACCGTAACCGTTTCGCCCGGTTTCATCATCTGGATGCTTTCGACCTTCCAGGCCTCGGCGCCAATCATTCC
>CBDUMN010000083.1:0-16034 GCA_965368335.1 uncultured Rhodospirillales bacterium | reverse complement strand
CCGCGAAGGCGGCCGTACCGTCGGCGCCGGCGTGGTCTCAAAGATCACTGAGTAAGAAATCTGACGAAATCGTTCCGGGGCTCCTTAAACGGGGCCCCGGACTTTTTCGACTTTTATCGTTTGAGAGCGTTTTTCCGCTTGTTCTTAATCGGTGTTCCGCGTAAAACGCGGGTCCAATCATTCAGGCGGGTGATTGGTTTTGAAGGGGTATAGCTCAGCTGGTAGAGCGACGGTCTCCAAAACCGTAGGTCCCGGGTTCGATCCCTGGTGCCCCTGCCATACAAGGTCCGGTCGTTTCGGGCCGGAACGGACCGAAGCGTGAATCGGCCCGTTTAAGAATAAGGTCCGGTCGTTTCGGGCCGGAACGGACTGAGGTGTAATTCGGTTCGTTTTGAGAATACAAAATAGGTTGCGCGCAGCAGGAAGAGCTTGTTGCGCGTGGACCTGTTTTTACTGTTTTTTTGATGGTGAGTTATGTCCAAGACGAGCCCGGGGCAATTCATTCAGCAGGTTAGGCAGGAAACCAACAAGGTGACCTGGCCGACCCGCAAGGAAACCATGGTCACCACCGGTATGGTGTTTGTGATGGTTTTTGTGGCCGCCATTTTCTTCTTCCTGGTCGATCAGGTTTTGGCCTGGGGTGTTCAGGCCCTCTTTGGAATTGGAGGATAAGGTCATGGCGAAGCGCTGGTATGTAGTCCATGTCTATTCGGGCTTCGAGAAGAAGGTTGCTCAGTCCATCGAGGAACAGGCGAAGGCCAAAGAAATGGAAGACCTGATCGAGAGTGTTCTCGTTCCGGTCGAAGAGGTGGTTGAAGTGCGCCGCGGTTCCAAGGTAAATGCCGAGCGCAAGTTCTTCCCCGGCTACGTTCTGGTCAAAATGGAAATGACCGACGAGAGTTGGCATTTGGTCAAGAATACCGCCAAGGTGACCGGTTTCCTAGGTTCCGGGGCGCGTCCTACGCCCATTTCGGACAAGGAAGCCGAGCGGGTGATCACCCAGGTGCAGGAAGGCGTCGACCGGCCCAAGCCCTCGATTATCTTCGAGGTGGGCGAGCAGGTCCGGGTTTCCGACGGTCCCTTCACCTCGTTTGTCGGTCAGGTCGAAGAAGTTGACGAAGAACGGGCCCGGCTCAAGGTTTCGGTTTCCATTTTTGGACGTTCGACCCCGGTGGAGTTGGAATATTCGCAGGTTGAGAAAGAAGCCTAATAGGTTTCTCGGCCTGCAAAAGAGTTTGGGTTGCCGGTCCCTTAACCGGCATGAACCGCGCGGGAGGCCCGCCATAGCCGCACCGCGCACTCAACAGCAACTTGACGAAAGTTGAGGTAGTACAATGGCAAAGAAAATCGCAGGCTTTATTAAGCTGCAAGTCCCCGCGGGGGCAGCCAACCCGTCGCCGCCCATCGGTCCGGCACTCGGTCAGGCCGGCCTGAACATCATGGAATTCTGCAAGGCCTTCAACGCGAAGACCCAGAACATGGAGCAGGGTATGCCGATCCCCACGGTCATCACGGCCTATCAGGATCGCACCTTTACCTTTGAGACCAAGACCCCGCCTGCCAGCTTCTTGCTGAAAAAGGCTGCTAAGGTCAAAAAGGGCGCTTCCAAAATCGGCACCGAAATCGTCGGTTCCGTCACCAAAGCGCAGGTTCAGGAGATCGCCGAAGCCAAAATGGCCGATCTCAACGCCAAGGACATGGAAGGCGCTTGCCGGATGATCGAAGGCTCCGCGCGCTCTATGGGTATCGAGGTGAAGGGATAAGGTCATGGCTAAAGTTGGAAAGCGTTATAAAGCCGTCATTGAGAGCGTAGACCGCAACAAGCTCTACGAACTCGACGAGGCTGCCAAACTGGTCAAGGCCAACGCCCAGGCTAAGTTTGACGAAACCATTGAAATCTGTGTCAACCTGGGTGTCGATCCGCGTCATGCCGATCAGATGGTCCGTGGCGTTGTTTCCCTGCCGCACGGCACGGGCAAAACCACCCGGGTCGCCGTATTCGCCAAGGACGCCAAGGCTGATGAAGCTAAGGAGGCTGGAGCCGATCTGGTTGGTGCGGAAGACCTGATGGAAGCCATCCAGAATGGCGAAACCGGTTTTGATCGCGTGATCGCAACGCCCGATATGATGGGCATCGTCGGTCGTCTCGGTAAAGTTCTCGGTCCCCGCGGCCTGATGCCGAACCCGAAGTTGGGCACTGTCACCCCCAACGTTGCCGAGGCCGTTCAGAACGCCAAAGCCGGTCAGGTTCAGTTCCGTGTCGAAAAGGCCGGTATCGTGCATGCCGGTATCGGCAAGGCGAGCTTCAGCGAAGCGCAGATCGCCGACAACATGAAGTCGTTTATCGACGCCATCAACAAGGCCAAGCCGAGCGGCGCCAAGGGCGCTTACCTCAAGCGGGTTTCCGTTAGCTCCACCATGGGCGCGGGCGTCAAGTTGAACGTCGCAAGCCTCGTCGCCCAGTAAGGCGGCGGGACGCAAAAGAATTTTCCGATCCGGCTTTCGGGCCGGTTTGGAAATTTAGGAGAGGCCCAGGCCTCTCCGACCTGTCCGAGACTGTAGGTGCCGAACGGCTTTTGCCGGGAGGTCTAATGGGACCGATCCCCGCCTGCATAGACGGAGTGAAAGTGTTTCGAAGGCCTATGGGCCCAAGAAGGCTTGAGCGAAGCTCCGGACAGGAGAACCGGATTTTCCAATGGTGGAAAATCCTAACTCCAACGGTCCCGAGCCTCTTTTTTTAAGAGGGGAGGGATCACTGCTAGGAGAGACGATCAGTGCAACGTACTGAGAAAGAGCAACTCGTCGCTTCCATGCGCGGAACGTTCGAAGAAGCCGGTGTCGTCGTCGTGACCCACTATTCGGGCCTCACGGTAGATGAAATCACCGACCTTCGGACCAAGATGCGTGCGGCTGGCGCCGGGCTCAAGGTAACGAAGAACCGGCTCACTCGTCTCGCCCTGGAAGGTACGAAATTCGACGGAATTTCCGACCTCTTCAAAGGCCCGACGGCCATCGCATATGCCGATGATCCCGTCGCCGCCGCGAAAGTCGCCGTGGATTTCGCTAAAGGCAACGAAAAGCTGATTGTCCTGGGTGGTGCTCTCCCTGAGCGTCCGCTCGATGCGTCCGGTGTGAAGGCTCTCGCCTCTATGCCGTCGCTCGACGAATCCCGGGCCAAACTCGTCGGTCTGTTGCAGGCCCCGGCTGGCAAAATCGCCAGCGTCCTGCAGGCACCCGCCGGTCAGCTCGCCCGCGTCTTTGGCGCCTATTCATCGAAGGGTGAGGCTTAATCGAGCCTCTTCAAGTAAAAGCAGTTCAAGCCTTTTTAGGAGATATGAAAAATGGCTGATCTCGAAAAGATCGCAGAAGACCTGTCCAGCCTGACCGTTATGGAAGCGGCCGAGCTGTCCAAACTGTTGGAAGAAAAGTGGGGCGTTTCCGCCGCCGCTCCGGTGGCTGTCGCCGCCGCTCCTGGTGCTGCCGGTGGTGATGCCGGTGGTGCTGAAGAGAAAACCGAATTTGACGTGATTCTGGCCGCTGCGGGCGAAAAGAAAATCAACGTCATCAAAGAAGTCCGCTCCATCACCGGTCTTGGCCTCAAAGAAGCCAAAGACCTGGTCGAAGGCGCTCCGAAGCCCGTCAAGGAAGGTGCTTCCAAAGACGAAGCCGAAGAGATCAAGAAGAAGCTCGAAGAAGCCGGCGCTACCGTCGAACTCAAGTAAGCTTCTTGAAATTACGGTGGAAGGCTCTATTCTCTTGGGCCTTCCATCCGGTGATTGTGGGGTTGAAACCCGGTTCTCCTATAGGAGGAATCAGGTTTCGCCCCTAAGCCGTCTTTAAACCGTCTCTGCCCGCATTGGCCGCCGCCACGGTCGGTAAAGTAGAGATGCGGTTCGGACGAAATGCTTGAATTATTTTAAGTTTTTCGGGCCGAGCCTGCTCTTTTAGGAGCCGTTTTTTCCTTTAAGAGCGCTTGTCTGACCCAGCCCTCGCCATGCGGCGGACGGGAGAGAGGCTGGTCTCTATAAATTTGAGTTAGAGCAAGAGGACATCCCATGCCCAAGTCCTTTACGGGTCGCAAGCGTGTTCGGAAAAGTTTTGGTCGCCTTCCGGTGACCGCCCCTATGCCGAACCTGATTGAAGTTCAAAAGAATTCCTACGAGCAGTTCCTGCAACGTGAAGTTCCCGCCGAGGAACGCACGAATTCAGGCCTTCAAGAAGTCTTTAAATCGGTTTTCCCGATCAAGGATTTCTCAGAACGTGGAACGCTCGAATTCGTTCGCTACGATTTTGAGAACCCCAAATATGACGTTGAGGAATGCCAGCAACGCGACATGACCTATGCCGCGCCGCTTAAGCTGACCCTCCGTCTCGTGGTCTGGGATATCGACGAAGAAACCGGCGCGCGCTCGGTGCGCGACATTAAAGAGCAGGACGTCTATATGGGCGATATGCCCCTGATGACTGCAAACGGTACCTTCGTCATCAACGGCACCGAGCGGGTGATCGTCTCCCAGATGCACCGTTCGCCGGGTGTCTTCTTCGACCATGACAAGGGCAAGACCCATTCGTCGGGTAAATATCTTTTTGCCGCACGGATCATTCCGTACCGCGGTTCCTGGCTCGACTTTGAATTCGACGCCAAGGATCACGTCTATGTGCGTATCGACCGTCGCCGTAAATTGCCGGTGACGACGCTGCTCCTGGCGCTCGACAACGACGAGACCATGAAGAAGCGCGACAAGCTGGCCGTCGACGGTCAGGCTTTGGACCCGCTGGAGGCCGAGGGCATGTCTCCGGAAGAGGTTCTGAACCTGTTCTACGGTCAGGTCGATTTCGTCAAGGATAAGAAAGGCTGGAAGACCCCGTTTGACGCCGAGGCCTGGAAAGGCCAGAAGCTGGTGACGGATCTGGTCGATGCCAAGTCCGGCAAGGTTGTCGCTGAGGCTGGCGCCAAGCTGACCCCGCGCAAGATTGCCAAGATGGAAGAAGGGGGCCTTAAGGACCTCCGCGTTGCTCCCGAAGATCTGCTTGGTCGCTTCATCGCGCAGGATCTGGTCAACTTGGAAACCGGCGAAATTTACGCTGAGGCCGGCAGTGAGTTGACCGAGGAAATGGTCGAAGAGTTGGAAAAGGCCGGGTTTACCGAGCTGCCGGTTCTCGCCATTGACAACGTCAACGTCGGTCCTTACCTGCGCAATACCATGGCGCTCGACAAGAACTCCAACCGCGACGAAGCGCTGATCGATATCTATCGCGTTATGCGTCCGGGTGAGCCGCCGACCTTGGAAACCGCCGATGCGCTGTTCCAGGGGCTGTTCTTTGATTCCGAACGCTACGACCTCTCTGCCGTTGGTCGCGTGAAGATGAACATGCGTCTCGACTTCCAGGATGTGCCCGACACCATGCGGGTGCTGCGCCGCGACGATATTCTCGGCGTGGTGAAAACCCTGCTGGACCTCAAAGACGGCAAGGGCGAGATCGACGACATCGATCACCTCGGCAACCGTCGTGTCCGTTCTGTCGGCGAACTGATGGAAAACCAGTATCGCGTCGGCCTGCTGCGTATGGAGCGCGCCATTCGTGAACGGATGAGCTCGGTCGATATCGATACGGTCATGCCGCACGACCTGATCAACGCCAAGCCCGCTGCGGCGGCCGTGCGTGAATTCTTCGGGTCTTCGCAACTTTCCCAGTTCATGGACCAGACCAACCCACTCTCCGAGATCACCCACAAGCGCCGCTTGTCGGCACTTGGTCCGGGCGGTCTGACGCGTGAGCGGGCGGGCTTCGAGGTTCGCGACGTGCATCCGACCCACTACGGTCGTATCTGTCCGATTGAGACCCCTGAAGGTCCGAACATTGGTCTGATCAACTCGCTTGCCACCTTCGCCCGCGTCAACCAGTACGGCTTTATCGAAAGCCCTTACGCCAAGGTTGAGAACGGCAAGGTCTCCAAAGACGTGCGCTATCTCTCCGCCATGGAGGAAGGTCGCCATACCATCGCCCAGGCTTCGGCTCCGGTTGATGGCAAAGGCAAGTTCACCGAAGATCTGGTGAGCGCCCGGAGTTCCGGCGAGTTCGTCATGGTGCCGCCTGAGGAAATCGACTACATCGACGTCTCTCCCAAGCAGTTGGTCTCGGTCGCTGCGGCGCTCATCCCGTTCCTTGAGAACGATGACGCCAACCGCGCACTGATGGGCTCCAACATGCAGCGTCAGGCCGTGCCTCTGGTTCGCGCCGAAGCGCCGTTCGTTGGTACCGGTATGGAAAGCGCCGTGGCGCGTGACTCCGGGGCTACGGTTGTAGCCAAGCGCGACGGAACGGTTGATCAGGTGGACGCCACCCGCATCGTTGTCCGGGTCGTTGGCTCGGAAGACCATGCCACTCAGGGCGTTGACATCTACAACCTTCAGAAGTTCCAGCGTTCCAACCAGAACACCTGCATCAACCAGCGTCCGCTGGTGAAGGTGGGTGATGAAGTGAAGGCTGGCGATATCGTCGCCGATGGTCCTTCGACCGATCTTGGCGAACTGGCCCTCGGCCGGAACGTCCTGGTCGCCTTCATGCCTTGGAACGGTTACAACTTCGAGGACTCCATCCTGATCTCCGAACGCATCGTCCGCGACGACGTGTTCACCTCGATTCACATTGAGGAATTTGAGGTCATGGCTCGGGACACCAAGCTCGGCCAGGAAGAAATCACTCGCGATATTCCGAACGTTGGCGAAGAGGCTCTGAAGAACCTCGACGAGGCGGGTATTGTCTACATCGGCGCTGAAGTGAAACCCGGGGACATTCTGGTCGGTAAGGTGACGCCGAAAGGTGAAAGCCCGATCACCCCGGAAGAACAGCTTCTTCGTGCGATCTTTGGCGACAAGGCCTCCGATGTGCGTGATACCTCGCTGAAACTGCCGCCGGGTGTTGCCGGGACGGTTGTTGAGGTGCGGGTTTTCTCGCGGCGTGGTGTCGACAAAGATGAGCGTGCGCTGGCGATTGAGCGTGCCGAAATCGAACGTCTAGCCAAAGACCGTGATGACGAACGCGAAATTCTCGAGCGCGCCTTCCACCGTCAGCTCAAGGACATTCTGCTCGGCAAGAAAGTCGTCAGCGGTCCGAAGGGCATCAAGGAAGGCGTTAAGGTCGATGAGGCCCTGCTCAGCGAATTCACGCCGGGACAGTGGGTCCAGATCGTTGTCGATAACGACAAGGTGATGGCCACCGTCGAAGGCCTGACCAAGCAATTCGAGGGCGATATCGCCAAGCTTGAAGAGCGTTTCGAGAACAAGGTCGATAAACTCCAGCGTGGCGACGAGTTGCCGCCGGGAGTGATGAAGATGGTCAAAGTCTTCGTTGCGGTGAAGCGCAAGCTGCAGCCGGGCGATAAGATGGCCGGTCGTCACGGCAACAAGGGTGTTATTTCCAAGATCATTCCGGTCGAGGACATGCCCTATCTCGAAGATGGCACGGCCGTCGATGTGGCGCTCAACCCGCTGGGTGTGCCGTCGCGTATGAACGTCGGTCAGATTCTGGAAACCCACCTGGGCTGGGCAGCCCGTGGACTGGGTGAAAAGATTGCTGCCGCCACCGAGGCCTACAATATCGGCAAGACCAAGGTGAAAGACCTTCGCGAATCCCTCAAAGATGCTTATGGCGATGAGGTCTACGACGAAGACATCAAATACCTTGGCGATGAGCAGATCGTCGAACTGGCGGGGAACCTGAAGAACGGCGTACCGTTCGCAACCCCGGTCTTCGATGGTGCTCACGAAGGCGATATTGGTGAGCATCTGGAACGGGCCGGTCTCGACCGCTCGGGCCAGGTCACGCTACGCGATGGACGGACGGGTATTCCGTTCGATCGTAAAGTGACCGTCGGTTACATCTATATGCTCAAGCTTCATCACCTTGTGGACGACAAGATCCATGCCCGCTCCATTGGCCCGTACAGCTTGGTCACTCAGCAGCCGCTGGGTGGTAAGGCGCAGTTCGGTGGCCAGCGGTTCGGCGAAATGGAGGTCTGGGCGCTTGAAGCTTACGGCGCCGCCTACACCCTCCAGGAGATGCTCACGGTTAAGTCCGATGACGTCTCGGGCCGGACCAAGGTCTACGAGGCCATTGTCCGCGGCGAGGACAGTTTCGAAGCCGGCGTGCCGGAATCGTTCAACGTCCTGGTCAAGGAAATGCAGTCGCTTGGTCTCAATGTGGAGCTAGCCCAGAGCCGCGGCTGATTGGATCAGCCGCGCCGGAGGAGGGGGTGAGACCCCATCCCCTCCATCCATCGGGTCAACGGATTTTTTTAAGAGGCGGTCATGAACGAACTGACGAAATTTTTCGGACAGGTAAGTCCCACCCAAAGCTTCGATCACATTCGCATCAGCATTGCGAGCCCGGAGCGCATCCGCTCCTGGTCTTACGGTGAGATCAAGAAGCCGGAAACCATCAACTACCGGACCTTCAAACCGGAGCGGGACGGCCTGTTCTGCGCCCGTATTTTTGGTCCGATCAAGGATTACGAATGCTTGTGCGGCAAGTACAAGCGGATGAAATACAAAGGCATCACCTGTGAAAAGTGCGGCGTTGAAGTGACGCTGACCAAGGTGCGCCGCGAACGGATGGGCCATATCGATCTGGCTGCGCCGGTCGCCCATATCTGGTTCCTCAAGTCCCTGCCGAGCCGCATCGGTCTGCTGCTCGACATGACCTTGAAAGACCTGGAACGGGTTCTGTACTTCGAGAGCCATGTCGTGGTCGAGCCGGGGCTGACCCCGCTTAAACCCGGCGAGCTGCTCAACGAAGAACAGTATTGGAACGCCGTCGAAGAATATGGCGATGATGCTTTCACTGCCGGGATCGGTGCGGAAGCGATCCGTGACATGTTGATGGAAATCGACATGGAAGAAGAGCATGAAACGCTGCGCGTCGAGCTTAAGGAGACCAACTCCGAAGCCAAGCGCAAGAAGCTGGTCAAGCGTCTTAAGCTGGTCGAAGCCTTCATGGAATCCGGGGCCCGTCCCGAGTGGATGATCCTCGAAGTCATTCCGGTCATTCCGCCTGAGCTGCGTCCGTTGGTTCCGCTGGATGGCGGCCGTTTCGCCACCTCCGATCTGAACGACCTCTACCGTCGTGTGATCAACCGGAACAACCGTCTGAAGCGTCTGATCGAACTCCGCGCCCCGGAAATCATCGTTCGTAACGAAAAGCGGATGCTGCAGGAATCCGTGGATGCCCTGTTCGACAACGGTCGTCGTTCGCGCGCCATTACCGGCGCCAACAAGCGTCCGCTCAAGTCGCTGTCCGATATGCTCAAGGGCAAACAGGGCCGGTTCCGTCAGAACCTGCTTGGTAAGCGCGTCGACTATTCCGGCCGTTCGGTCATCGTGGTTGGTCCTGAATTGATGCTTCATCAATGCGGGCTCCCTAAGAAGATGGCGCTCGAACTGTTTAAGCCGTTCATCTATTCCAAGCTCGAACTTTACGGGATGGCCACCACCATTAAGGCGGCCAAGCGGATGGTTGAGAAGGAACGTCCCGAGGTTTGGGACATTCTCGAAGAGGTGATCCGCGAACACCCGGTCATGTTGAACCGTGCGCCGACTCTGCACCGTCTCGGCATCCAGGCTTTCGAGCCGGTGCTGATCGAAGGTAAGGCCATTCAGCTGCACCCGCTGGTCTGTACGGCGTTCAACGCCGACTTCGACGGCGACCAGATGGCGGTCCATGTGCCGCTGAGCCTGGAAGCCCAGCTTGAAGCCCGTGTGCTGATGATGTCGACCAACAACGTGCTCTCGCCGGCCAACGGTAAGCCGATTATCGTGCCGTCGCAGGACATCGTTCTCGGTATTTACTACATCACCATGGAAAAAGAAGATCAGCCGGGCGAAGGCATGGTCTTTGGTGATGACGCCGAAATGGAAGCCGCTTTGGACGCCGGGGCCGTGACCCTGCATTCCAAGATCAAGGCGCGCTACCACACTGTCGATAGCGAAGGTAATCATGTGGTCGAGCGGGTGGAAACCACCCCGGGCCGGATGCTTCTGGCCGAACATCTGCCCAAGCATCCCAACGTGCCTTTCTCTCTGGTCAACCGGTTGCTGACCAAGAAAGACATCTCCGATGTGATGGACGTGGTCTATCGTAACTGCGGCCAGAAAACCGCGGTTATCTTTGCCGACAAAATCATGCAGCTCGGTTTCGGCTTCGCCTGTAAGGCCGGTATTTCCTTCGGTAAGGATGATCTGATCATCCCTGAAACCAAGGAAGGACTGGTCGACGCCACCATGGAAATGGTCAAAGAGTTCGAGCAGCAGTATCAGGATGGTCTGATTACCCAGGGCGAACGTTACAACAAGGTCGTTGACGCCTGGTCCCATTGTACGGACAAGGTCGCCGACGAGATGATGAAACGCATTTCGACTCCGGGTAAGGGCGAAGACATCAACTCGGTTTACATGATGGCTCACTCCGGTGCTCGTGGCTCGGCTGCTCAGATGAAGCAGCTGGCCGGGATGCGCGGCCTGATGGCCAAGCCTTCGGGTGAGATCATTGAGACGCCGATTATTTCGAACTTCAAGGAAGGTCTGACCGTTCTTGAGTACTTCAACTCGACCCACGGTGCCCGTAAAGGCTTGGCCGATACGGCGCTCAAGACCGCTAACTCCGGTTATTTGACCCGTCGTCTGGTCGATGTGGCGCAGGATTGCATTATTCGTGAAGACGACTGCGGCACAGAGAACGGTTTGACCGTCGAGGCTGTTATCGAAGGCGGCGACGTGATCGTGCCGTTGGGTGAGCGTCTGCTTGGCCGTTCGGCTGCTGTGGATATCCTCCACCCGGAAACCGACGAAGTGCTGGTCAAGGCCGGAGAACTGATTGGCGAAGACGAGGTCGACGCCATTGAGGAGGCCGGTGTCGAAACCGTGTTGATCCGTTCCGTGCTGACCTGCGATTCAAAAGGCGGTGTTTGCGGTAAGTGCTATGGCCGTGACCTGGCCCGCGGGACTCCAGTCAACGTGGGCGAGGCCGTCGGCGTAATCGCGGCCCAGTCTATCGGTGAGCCGGGAACCCAGCTTACCATGCGGACCTTCCACATTGGCGGCGCGGCCCAGGGTGGCGCTGAGCTGTCCAAGGTGGAATCGAGCCATGACGCCAAGGTCAAGTTTGAAAACGTTGTGACTTCGATCAACAGCTCCGGCACTGAAATTGTGATGAGCCGGACCGCTGAGATTTTGCTGATCGACTCCAACAAGCGCGAACGCGCTCGCTACCGTATTCCTTACGGTGCGACCCTGTTGGTGAAGAACAATAGCAAGATCAAACGCGGCGATGCATTGGCCGAGTGGGATCCTTACACCTTGCCAATCCTGACCGAGAAGGAAGGGACCGTAAGCTTCGTCGATATCATCGAGGGCGTATCGATGACCGAAAGGGTCGATGAGGCCACGGGCATTGCATCGAAAGTGATTGTCGATTGGAAGCAGCAGCAGAAAGGCGCCGATCTTAAACCGCGGGTCACCCTGCGTGATGAGACGGGTGAGGTGATCAACCTGCCCAACGGCATGGAGGCGCGTTACTTCATGTCGGTCGATGCGGTGCTCTCGGTCAATAACGGCCAGAAAGTTCAGGCCGGTGATATTCTCGCTCGTATTCCGCGCGAGTCCGCCAAGACCCGGGACATCACCGGTGGTCTGCCGCGGGTTGCCGAACTATTCGAGGCTCGTAAGCCGAAAGAACACTCGGTGATCGCCGAAATCGACGGCCGTGTGGAGTTCGGTAAGGATTATAAGTCGAAGCGCCGTATTCTCATCCATCCGGAAGAGGATGGCGTGGAGCCGGTCGAACACTTCGTGCCGAAAGGCAAGCACGTTTCGGTGCAGGAAGGCGACTATGTGCGTCGCGGCGATGCGCTGATGGACGGCTCGCCGGTTCCGCATGACATCCTGCGGGTGCTCGGTGTGGAAGCTCTGGCCTCCTACCTGATTACCGAAATTCAGGACGTCTATCGTCTGCAGGGCGTGAAGATCAACGACAAGCACATTGAGGTGATTACTCGCCAGATGTTGCAGAAAGTTGAGATCACTGACGGCGGCGACACCACCTTCCTGGTGGGCGAACTGGCGGAGAAATCCGAGTTCGATGCAGCCAACGAAAAGGCTGAAGCGGCGGGCGACCGTCCGGCTCAGGCTATTCCGGTTCTGCAGGGCATCACCAAGGCTTCGCTTCAGACCAGTTCCTTCATCTCGGCGGCCTCCTTCCAGGAGACCACCCGGGTTCTCACCGAAGCGGCGGTTTCCGGCAAGGAAGATTCGCTGATCGGCCTGAAGGAAAACGTCATCGTCGGCCGCTTGATCCCGGCCGGTACGGGCAGCGTGATGAACCAGATGCGGTCCATTGCCGCCCAGCGGGATTTCGAGATCGCTCAGGAACTGGGTATCGACGACGAAGAGGACGTGATCGAAGGCGAAGCCACGCCGCCGCTCGAAGCCTTGGAATCGGGTGCTGCGGAAGGTGGCGAAGGAGAATCGCCCGTATCCGGCGACTAAGTGAATCGGATACGGGAAGAGAGAAGGGTAATTTTATTGCGTTGCAGTGAGACTGCGTAGCGATCAGTTACCCGGCCTCTTTGAGGCCTCTTTTTGGAAGGCGTGAAAGGTCGGCGGGAACCCCAGGGTTTCCGCCGATTCGCTTTTTCAAAATGAGGGAGTTCATTTTTTGCATAACTCCCTCTTGACGGGGCGAAGGGGCATCACTAGGATGCGCCACCTCTTCAAAAGGGGGACTGGTGGTAGACCTTCGCGGTCTAGACGCAGTCTCTGAAGATAACCGACTGGTTTAAATAGCCCTTTTTTGAGGGCCGCCCGTTTGGGCAAACGCAGGAACGCGACAAGCAAAAGCGATTTTTTTGCTGTGGATGCGTTTTGCGTCGTTTTTTGTAGGAGCGAACGGCCCGATTAGGGCCTGTCGAAAGGGATACGGTTAATGCCGACGATCAATCAGTTGATCAGGAAGCCGCGTAAGGCCCCTGTTTCGCGTAACAAGGTGCCGGCCTTGGAGGCCTGCCCGCAGAAACGTGGCGTTTGCACGCGCGTCTATACAACGACTCCGAAGAAGCCGAACTCCGCGCTTCGTAAGGTCGCCCGTGTGCGGCTGACCAACGGTTTCGAAGTCACCAGCTACATTCCTGGTGAAGGTCACAACCTTCAGGAACACTCCGTCGTGATGATCCGCGGCGGTCGTGTGAAGGACCTTCCGGGTGTCCGCTATCATGTTATTCGCGGCACCCTGGATACGCAGGGCGTGGCGGATCGCCGTCAGCGCCGTTCGAAATACGGCGCCAAGCGTCCTAAGTAATAGAGGTAATGAGAGATGTCTCGTCGTCACTCTGCTGAAAAGCGTCCCGTTCTTCCCGATCCCAAGTTCGGAGATCCGGTGATTTCCAAGTTCACCGCTGGTCTGATGAAGCACGGTAAAAAGTCCGCCGCCGAAAAAATCATTTACGGCGCGCTCGACATTATGGGCAACAAGGCCGGTGGCGATCCGGTCAAGCTCTTCCATGAAGCGCTCGACAACGTGAAGCCTGCCGTTGAGGTTCGTTCCCGCCGTGTCGGTGGCGCGACCTATCAGGTTCCGGTCGAAGTCCGCTCCGAGCGCCGCCAGGCTCTCGCCATTCGCTGGCTGATCGGTAGCGCCCGCGCCCGTTCCGAATACACCATGATGGAACGTCTCGCTGGTGAGTTGATGGATGCTTCCAACAGCCGTGGCGCAGCCGTCAAGAAGCGCGAAGATACGCACCGTATGGCCGAGGCCAACAAAGCGTTCTCGCACTATCGCTGGTAATGAACGCATTCTGAACGAGAAGAAACGATAATGGCTCGCACGACACCTCTCGACCGGTACCGCAACATCGGCATCATGGCTCACATTGATGCCGGTAAAACGACGACCACTGAGCGTATCCTTTTCTACACCGGTAAGTCCTACAAAATCGGCGAAGTCCATGACGGCGCCGCCACCATGGACTGGATGGAGCAGGAACAGGAACGTGGCATCACGATTACTTCGGCCGCCACCACCTGCTTTTGGCGCGATCACCGGATCAACATCATTGATACTCCGGGTCACGTTGACTTCACCATTGAGGTGGAGCGTTCGCTCCGTGTGCTTGATGGTGCGGTCGCCGTGTTCGACGGCGTTGGCGGTGTTGAGCCTCAGTCGGAAACCGTTTGGCGTCAGGCCGATAAGTACGGTGTTCCGCGGATGTGTTTCGTCAACAAGATGGACCGCGTGGGCGCCGACTTCTTCCGTTGCGTCGATATGATCGAAGACCGTCTCGGCGCTGTGCCGCTGGTCGTTCAGTTGCCGATTGGCGCTGAAGATCAGTTTGCCGGCGTGGTCGATTTGGTCAGAATGAAAGCGATCACCTGGAAAGAAGAGAAGCTTGGTGCTGAGTTTGAGATTGGCGATATCCCCGCCGATCTCGTCGACCAAGCCGCCGACTATCGTGAAAAGCTGATTGAACTGGCTGTCGAGCAAGACGACGATGCCATGGAAGCTTACCTCGAGGGTGAAGAGCCCAGCGAAGAAACCCTGATCAAGTGCATCCGAAAAGGCACGATCGGTCTGGCGTTCGTTCCTGTGTTGACCGGTACGGCGTTCAAAAACAAAGGTGTGCAGCCGTTGCTCGACTCCGTTGTCGATTACATGCCTGCTCCGACCGACGTTCCCGCTATCCAGGGTGTGGACGCCAAGGACGAAGAAAAAGCTATTGAGCGGAATAACTCTGATGAAGAGCCGTTCGCTGCGCTGGCCTTTAAGATCATGAACGACCCGTTCGTTGGCACCTTGACCTTTATTCGTGTTTACTCCGGCGTACTGGAAGCGGGCACCTACTGTCAGAACACGGTCAAGGGTAAGAAGGAGCGTGTTGGTCGTATGTTGGAGATGCACTCCAATAGTCGGGAAGACATTAAAGAAGCACGTGCTGGTGACATCGTTGCCATCGCCGGCCTAAAGGAAACCACCACCGGTGACACCCTGGCCGATGCTTCGGCTCAAGTGATCCTGGAGCGTATGGAATTCCCCGAACCGGTGATTGAGGTTGCTGTTGAACCTAAGACCAAAGCCGATCAGGAGAAGATGGGTGTTGCCCTCTCTCGTTTGGCTGCCGAGGATCCCTCCTTCCGCGTGTCTTCCGATGAAGAAAGCGGCCAGACCGTAATTAAGGGGATGGGCGAACTTCACCTTGATATTCTCGTCGACCGTATGAAGCGCGAGTTCAAGGTTGAGGCCAATGTCGGTCAGCCGCAGGTGGCTTACCGTGAGGCGATTTCCAAGGAAGTCGATATCGACTATACCCACAAGAAACAGTCCGGTGGTTCCGGTCAGTTCGCTCGGGTGAAGATCAAATTTGCTCCGGGTGAGCCCGGTACCGGGTTCGTCTTTGAGAATTCCGTCGTCGGCGGTAACGTTCCCAAGGAATACATCCCGGGTGTCGAGAAGGGCCTACTTTCCTCTATGGACAGCGGCGCACTTGCCGGGTTCCCGGTGGTCGATCTGACCGCCAAGCTCTACGACGGGAACTCTCACGACGTTGACTCCAGTGTTCTGGCCTTTGAGATCGCCGCGCGCGCGGCTTTCCGCCAGGCCATGGCCGAAGGAGGCGCCAAGCTCCTCGAACCGATTATGAAGGTCGAAGTTGTGACCCCTGAGGATTATATGGGCGACATCATCGGCGACCTGAACAGCCGTCGTGGTCAAGTGAACAGCATGGATACTCGGGGTAATGCCCGCGTCGTCAATGCACACGTTCCGCTGGCCAATATGTTCGGCTACGTGAACAACCTGCGCTCCATGAGCCAGGGGCGTGCACAGTTTACCATGCAGTTCGACCACTATTCGGAAGTTCCGAAGGCTGTGGCGGACGAAGTAATCGCCAAGTTGAATGGCTAACGTATCACTCCAAGGAAACGGAGACGCTTAAGATGGCTAAGGAAAAGTTTGAACGTACAAAGCCGCACTGCAACGTTGGTACGATT
>CBDUMN010000082.1:0-16346 GCA_965368335.1 uncultured Rhodospirillales bacterium | reverse complement strand
CGGGTGCGTGGTTCTGACGGCACGATCTATACCCCGATCATCCCGCCGGGGGTCACCCGGCCTTTTTGGGCGATGTCGCCGTCGGCCACATCGAGCAGGCCGGTTTCCGAACCGACGCTCAAGATGCCGTCGTTGGTGATTGCGTAGCGCATGGGGCGCAGGCCGTTGCGGTCGAGCCCGGCGACCAGCCAGCGGCCGTCGGTGGCGCAGACCGCCGCCGGTCCGTCCCAGGGCTCCATGACGCCGTTGCAGTAGTTGAACAGAGCGCGGTGCGTCTCGGGCATGGTGGCGTTCTGGGCGGTGGACTCGGGGATCATCAATGCCTTGACCGCCGGGGCGGGACGGCCCGAGCGGGCGAGAATTTCAAAGACCGCATCGAGCGCCGCACTATCCGAGCTGCCGCGGCCGATGAGCGGTTTTAAATCTTCGATATGGTCGCCGAAAACCGCCGATTGCATGCGCGCTTCGTGGCAGACGGTCCAGTTGATGTTCCCGGTCACCGTGTTGATTTCGCCGTTGTGGGCCAGCATGCGAAACGGCTGGGCCAGTTTCCAGGTGGGGAAGGTGTTGGTCGAATAACGCTGGTGGTAAATGGCGAAATTGGAGATGAACCGCTCGTCCAGCAGATCGGGATAGAAGCTGGTCAGTTGTTCGGCGAGGAACATCCCCTTGTAGATGATCGAGCGGCAGGACAGCGAACAGACGTAAAATTCGTTGATCGATTCCGCCTGGACCAGATTTTCGATGCGCCGCCGGATGACGTAGAGGTCGTTCTCGAACTGCTCTTCGGAAACCCCCTTCGAATTGGCGATCATGATCTGTTCGATCTCGGGGCGGCTGACATTGGCCTTGTCGCCGACGATGGAAACGTCGATGGGCACCTGCCGCCAGCCGTAGATGGTGTAGCCGAAACGGAGGATTTCGGTCTCGACGATGCAGCGGCAGGATTCCTGAGCCTCCAGATCGCTTTTGGGCAGAAAGACCATGCCCACGGCCAACAGGTCGTCGGAGGGTTTGTGCCCGGTGCGTTCCACATGGTCCTTGAAGAAATCTTGTGGAATCTGGACGTGGATGCCCGCACCGTCGCCGGTCTTGCCGTCGGCGTCCACCGCGCCCCGGTGCCAGAGCTTGCCGAGTGCGGCGATCCCGGCTTCGACCACCTCGCGCCGAGGCTTGCCGTCGATGGCGGCGATCAGGCCGACACCGCAGGCGTCGTGTTCCTGGGCCGGGTCGTAGAGCCCGTGTTCGGCGTAATAGGCGGCGTCGGCCAGTTGTTTTTCGAATTCGTTCGTCATAGCCCTACTCCGCAGCCTGAATTTTTTGGGTTTCGATGTAGCGGTGGATGCCTTCGGCGGCGTCGCGACCGTCGCGAATGGCCCAGACCACCAGCGAGGCGCCGCGCACGATGTCACCGGCGGCGAAGACGCCATCCAGGTTGGTCATCAAATCGCCATTGACCGGCAGGGCGCCCCATTGATCGACGGCCAGATCCGGTTCGCCGAACAGCTTGGGCAGGTCTTCCGGGCCGAAGCCCAGGGCCTTGATCACCAGATCGGCGAGCAGATCGTATTCGGAGCCCTCGATGGGTTTGGGGGTCTGGCGGCCGGATTCGTCGGCCAGGCCCAGGTGCATCTCAATGGCGGTGACGCTGTCGACCGCGCCCTCGCCGTTGAAGCTGACCGGGTTCGACAGCCAGGCGAAATGCGCGCCTTCCTCTTCGGCGTGGCTCACCTCGCGGGCCGAGCCGGGCATGTTGGCGCGGTCGCGGCGGTAGAGGCAGTTGACCGATTTAGCCCCCTGGCGCAGAGCGGTGCGCACGCAGTCCATGGCGGTGTCGCCGCCGCCGACCACCACGACGTTCTTGCCCTTGGCGTCGAGCGCTCCGGAATCGAAGGCTTCCACCTTGTCGCCCAGGCCTTTTTTGTTGGAGGCGATCAGGTAGTCGAGCGCCTGGACGACATTTTCAAGGTCGTTGCCGGGCAGCTTGAGGTCGGTCGCTTTGTAGACCCCGGTGGCGATCAGCAGGGCGTCGTGTTTGTTCCGCAGCTCGGAAAGCGTCGCCTCGCGACCCACTTCGAAGTTGAGGTGGAAAACGATACCGCTTTCTTCCATCAGCTTGGCGCGTCGCGCCACGACTTCTTTATCGAGCTTGAAGTTGGGAATGCCGTAAACCAACAGGCCGCCGACCCGGTCGTGACGGTCGTAGAGGTGGACCTGATAGCCTTTTTTGCGCAGCTGTTCGGCCGCGGCCATGCCGCCGGGCCCCGCGCCGATGACGCCGACCGATTGGGGGCGCTCGATGGCCGGTTTGATCGGCTTGACCCAGTCCTGCTCAAAGGCGTGGTCGGTGATGAATTTTTCCACCGAGCCGATGGTCACTGCGTTGTTGCGCGATTGTTCGAGCACGCAGCCACCTTCGCAAAGCCGGTCCTGCGGACAGATGCGGCCGGTGATTTCGGGGAAGTTGTTGGTTGCGCTGCTGACTTCATAGGCTTCTTCGAGGCGCTCGTTGGCGACCAGCTTCAGCCAATCGGGAATGTTGTTTTGCAGCGGGCAATGGACCTGACAGAAAGGGATGCCGCATTGTTCGCAACGCGAGGACTGTTCGCCGGCCTTGGGTGGCGGAAAGCCCTGGTAGATTTCATCGAAATCCCCGGCCCGTTCTTCCGCCTTGCGTTTTTCCGGCATCTTTTGGCCAACAGTCGTGAACTGCATCATGGGTTTGGACATGGTCCCGCCCTTTCCGTCGCTGGTCGTCATTCTAAAAGCCGCTTGTCGCCCGTTTCCCTGGGGCGTCGCCGCCGTGCGCGCCGGGGTAAAGGGTGGCGCGGAATTTTAAGCTGTCGGCGGTGGCGGAGCCCTTTCGTACGCCTTGTAAGGCCCGAAGTCCAGAAAAATCGATCAAAAAGGTCAATAATACTTACCTATAATTCTTTGTTGGGCACGGCTTGCGGCATGTCGATTGCTGGCCTGAGAGGCTGCATTGGCAAAATGGTACCGAAATGAGACGAAATCAGGCTCTTTCAGTAGAGGGAGCAGGTCTGATATAAGATGACGGCGATATTTTGGGGACTGGGGTTTTGCCACTTCTACATCTAGCGGTTTTGGCGGTCGTGCAGGGAATCACCGAATTTCTGCCGATCAGCTCTTCCGGACATCTGGCTTTGGTGCCGATCTTCACCGGATGGCAGGATCAGGGCCTGCTGATGGACGTGGCGGTCCATGTGGGCACGTTGGGCGCGGTGATGCTCTATCTGTGGCGCGATATCTGGTCCATTCTGGCCGGGCTCGGAAGCTTGATCAAGGGCAAGCGCCACCCCGGCAGCCGCCTGTTGGGCCATTTGATTCTCGCGACCATCCCGATTATCGGCGCGGGCTATCTGGTCAACGAATACTACGGCGACGCATGGCGCAGCCTGATGGTGATCGGCTGGACGACCTTTGGTTTCGGCGTGCTGCTTTATGTTTGCGATAAATACGGCATGACCATTCGCCGTATCGAGCATCTTTCCATTGGCGCGACCCTGTTTGTCGGCCTCTCGCAATGTTTGGCGCTGATCCCCGGCACCTCGCGCTCGGGCATCACTATTACGGCAGCCCGTATTTTGGGTTATGAGCGGCCCGACGCGGCGCGGTTTTCCATGCTGCTCTCGATCCCGGCCATTCTCGGGGCGGGAACCTTGAAGGGTTGGGAACTCTATCAGTCGGGCAATGCCCAGCTGACCGGCGACGCCATAATGGCCGCTGGTCTGGCTTTCGCCACAGCACTTGTCGCCATCGTCCTGATGATGGCCTGGCTCAAGCGCGCCACCTTTACCCCCTTCGTCATCTATCGCCTGCTGCTCGGCGCGGCCCTTCTGGCGCTCGCCTACAGCAGCTAGAGCGCGACCAACTCAAGCTGAATCTAAGGCCGCTCGATCACCGCTGAGCCGTCGGAAATTTTATCCGACGGGTGGAGGATCACCCGATCTCCTTCGTTCAAGCCTTTGAGCACCTGGGCCTTGCGGTGGTTGCGCTGTCCCAGGTCGACAGGAACCGAAACCGCCTTGCCGTCGCGCAAAACGAAGGTCGACCAAGTTTCTCCGGTGCGGAACAAGGCCGAAAGAGGGGCCTGGAGAACGTTTTCTTCTTTCCAGATGGTCACCTTGGCGTCGACCCGGTAGCCGTGGCCGAGCCGGTCCCAGGTTTGGCGCGGCGCGGTAAGGTCGATCACCACGTTAACCCGCTGCTCCTCGACGCCGAGCGCCGAGATTTTGGTGAAACCGTATGGCTCGACGGTGCGGACCCGTCCGGTCAGTTGGCCCGGTCCACCCCAGTTCTCGATCACCGCTTCGGCTCCCCGGGCGATCTTGACGGCGTCTTCGCTCAACAGATCGACGACGATTTCAAGGTCCGTCGGGTCGCCCAGTTCGACCAGCGGCGCTCCTGCGCCGACCACGGCTTCGCTTTCCTGCAAAACCTTGAGCACCCGGCCGACGATGGGGGCGTGAACCGCGACGCAACAGCCCTCGGCCTCGACCCCCGCTTCCTGTTCGCTCGGCTGGATCAAGGCGGCCTCGGCGGTTTCAAGTTCGTAGCGGCGCATTTCCATTTCGGCCCTGGCGTTGGCCATTTCCGCCCCGGCGGTTTTGTATTGTAGCTCCGCCTCGTCGAGCTTTTGTTTCGACGAGGCTTTCTTGGCGGTCAATTCGCGGGTTCGGATCAGTTCGGCTTCGGCGAAATCCAGCGCCGCCTTGCTGCGCGCCAAGGCGGCTTCGGCAAGGGCCAACGCAGCCCGCGCGGCCTTGGCTTCGGCCCGGGCGCGGCGTTCGTCGCGGCGGTCCAAAAAGCGCGGTGCGCTCGGCCGGATGGAGGCCAGGACCGTATCGTCCTTGACCACCGAATCCCCCGCTTTGGCGACGATGCGCTCGACCTTGCCGCCCACCGGGGCCGAAACCACATAGACCTCGCGGACCCTTGTCCGCCCTTCATCGCCGACGGTGACCGACAGGGGGCCTCGCTCAACGGTCGCCAGATCGACCGGCACCGGCTGGGGGCGGAAAGAGAGGTAAATCAAAAAGGCGAGGACAAGAAGAGCAAGCCCGCCGAACACCGGCTTCAATGTTTTCAGCTTTTCCATAACTCAGGTCACTCCCTTGTTTTAAGGACCGCGACAAGGTCCAGGCGGTCGATGCGCCGCCGGACCACCAGGCCCGAAACGGCGGCCGCCGCACAAACGATAAGCCCCGCCATCCCGTAGGTCGAAGGTTCGAGCACCAGGGGGATGCGGTAAAGTTCCACGTCGAAGGCGAAGGTGGTGAGCCAGGCGAGGCCGTAGCCCATGCCGCAGCCGACAGGCACGGCGATAAGCGTCACCAGCATCAATTCGCCCAAAAGAATGTAAGACACCTCGAACCGGGTGAAGCCGAGTACGCGGAGCGTCGCCAATTCGCGCCCCCGTTCCGAGAGGCTGATGCGCGCCGCGTTATAGACCACGCCGATGGAAATCAGCCCGGCGAACAGCAGATAGAAGGTATTGGCGATGGTCACGTTTTCGACCATGGTTTTCTCGAAACTCTCAAGGGCCGCAGAGCGCAGCGCCACCCCGGCCACGGCGGGGGTTTCCTTCAGCGTTTTATAAAGGGCGGGTTCCTGCTTGCCGTCGGTCATTAGATAAGCGCCGGAAACCCTGCGCCCTTCGCCCAGCAGACGGCCCAGCGCATCGATTTGCATATAGGCCGCATAGCCGACGAACTCTTCGACCACGGCGGCAACCGGCAGACGCAGCACCGGGCGGCGGTCTTCCAACACCTCGACGGTCAACACATCGCCGCGCCCCGCCCCGAGCATCTTGGCGAGCTGCGCGGTCAGCACCAACCCTTGTTCGGGCAGGGAGATCGGGCGAAGTTCGGGGTCGAGCAGGCGGTTGATCTCGCCCTGTTCGCTGCGCCCTTCCAAAGCGACCCGTCGCGACCGGTGCTGATAGGTAATCCGCGTCGCGACGACGCGGAACGGTTCGGCGGACAAGACACCCGGCATATGGGCGATTTCGTTTAAGACTCGGGCGGATTGAGGATCGGTAAAGCTTAAGGTGACGTCCTGGCGGTTGGTCATGTTGAAATGAACATTCGACAGGTGATCGGTGGAATCGGAGAAGAAAAAGGCCTCGACGAGAATCGCCACCGAGCAGGCGATGCCCAGCCCGGTCAGACCGACGCGCAACGGCCAGCGGCGGATATGGCGCAAAATCATCCGGGTTGGCTGGCTGAACAGGGCGGAAAGCCCCATTCTTTCGAGCAGGGATTTGTGATAGATCGGCGGCGGGGCGGGCTGCATCGCTTCGGCGGGCGGCAGGGTGATTGCCATGCGAACGGCTTTTAGGGCCCCCAGACCGGCGGCGGCCAGACTGACCCCGGCGGCAATCAGGAAGGCCCTCCCGTCCAGTCCATAGTAAAGGAAGGGAAAGCGGTAGAACTTTCCATAGAGTCCGGTCAGGCCGTCGCCTAGCCAGATGCCCGCGCCGAACCCCAAGAGAATACCGGTCGTCGCAATCAACATGATGAACTTGCCGTAGTGCCAGCCCACGTCGCGCGAACGGTAGCCGAAGGCCTTGAGCAGGCCGATCTGTTCGCGCTCGGTCTCGACCATGCGCGAGACCACCAGATTGAGCAAAAAAGCCGCCACGGCGAGAAAGATCGGCGGAACGATCTTGACCATGGCGCCCAAGGCTTCCATCTCGCCGTTGAGGAAGGCGTGGGACTGATGGTCCTTGCGCTTGTAAGAGCCCGTCGCGCCGTAGGGATCGAGTAGGTCATCCAGCCGGTCGATCACCTCCTGAGGGTGCGCCCCCCGCTCGAGCTTCGCCGAAAGATCGTTGAACGCGCCTTCGAAACCAAAGGCCGCCGCCATAGCCGTGCGGGTCATCCAGACGATGCCGAAATGCTCGTTGTCGGGCGCCAGATCGCCCGGTTTCATAGCGAAGATATATTCCGGCGAAAGCACGACCCCGGCGATGACCAGATCTCTTTTGCGGCCGTTGAGAATGGCTTCGAAAGAATCGCCGGGGTGAAAGCCGTGGGCTTCGGCGAAGGCTTCGTCGATTAGCACCTCATTGTTGTGTGCCCCGTCCAGCAGCCGCCCGCGCCTTAGGTAGACGCCGTTCAGTCGCGGCTCTCCCCGGTCGGGCAACGAAATCAGTCGGGCCGTCGCCGGTTCGGCGAGGCCGTCAAGGTCGAGAATCACTTCCTTGACGATGCGGGTTTCCACCGCCGCCACGCCGGAGATTTGGGCGGCCTGGGCCTTGATGCGCTCGGGCGCGCGTTTGAGCGGAGCGAAAACGTTGGCGAAACGGTAGCGGTCGTAATAGGCGTCCCGCGTCGCTTCGAGCGAGCTCAAGGTGCCGAGAAACATCACCAGGGTCGCCACGCCGCAACCGATTACCAGCGCAATCGCCAGAGCCTGGGTCCAGACCCTTTTCAGGTCGCGCAACAGCTTGATGTCCAGAGGGGCGAGCATCACCAACTCACCTCGGCGGGGCTGATGCGGTTTTCGTTGGTTTCCACCTTGGCGATTTTGCCATCGGCGAATGAAACCACCCGGTCGCCCAGCCCGGCGATTCCGGCGTTGTGGGTGATCAGCACGGTGGTGGTGCCTATCTCCTTATTGACCCGGTCGAGCGCTTCCAAAACCTTGATCCCGGTCTTGCTGTCGAGCGCTCCGGTCGGCTCGTCGCAAAACAAGACGGCGGGGCGTTTGGCGATGGCCCGCGCAATGGCCACCCGTTGCTGCTCACCGCCCGAAAGCTGGGAGGGAAAATGATCGATCCGGTCACTCAAACCGACCAATTCCAGGGCCTCGGCCGGGTCCATGGGGTTGGGTGCGATATCGGTCACCAGGGCGACGTTTTCCCGCGCGGTCAGCGAGGGAATGAGGTTATAGAACTGGAAGACCACGCCGACATGGTCGCGGCGATAGGCGGTCAGCGCCCTATCGTTCATCGCGGTGATTTCCTGGCTGCCGTAATGGACGCTGCCTTCGCTTGCCTTGTCGAGCCCGCCGATGATGTTGAGGAATGTGGATTTGCCCGAACCGGAGGGACCCAAAAGCACCATCACTTCGCCGACCCGGATATCGAGGTCGACGCCGCGTAACGCATAGACTTGGACCTCCCCGGTTTCATAAACCTTGGTCAGCCGCCGCACCTTAAACAGCCAGTCGCGCACCTCGGTCATCGCAGCCGCCCCCTTTCCCGATACGGCTAACAGATTGTAAAACTTAGAAGAATTGTACGCCGAATGGGCGGAAGTAGCAATGCGGATAAGATAACAATCGATAACAAGGTTTCACACAATCCTGGATTCCGGGTTCATGCTGCGCATGCCCCAGAATGATTAAAACAACTTTTAAACTGTCCAATGTCATGTGTGGACGGGGTGTTTTTTTACCCCGCCACGACGCCGCTTTCGTCGGCTTTCATTTCCAGGGCGGCGGCGAGGAGGGCTTGGGTGTAGGGCTCTTGGGGGGTGTCGAACACCTGATCGGCTGGGCCCGCTTCGACGACCTTGCCGTTTTTCATGACAATAATATCGTGGCTTAAGGCTCGGACCACCTTGAGGTCATGGCTGATGAATAGATAGGCGAGGTTGTGCTTCTTCTGCAGATCGCGCAGCAGATCGACGATCTGGGCCTGAACCGACATATCGAGCGCGCTGGTCGGTTCGTCGAGCACCATGACCTTGGGCTTAAGCACCAGCGCGCGGGCGATGGAGATGCGTTGGCGCTGGCCGCCGGAGAATTCGTGCGGGTAGCGGTGCCGCGCTTCCGGGTCGAGGCCGACCTCGGTTAAGGCTTCGGCGATGGTGGCGTCGCGTTCTTCGCGGCTCATCTGCGGGGCATGGACTTCGAGGCCTTCGCCGACGATCTGGCCCACCGACATGCGGGGGCTTAAAGAGCCGAAGGGGTCTTGGAAAACCATCTGCATGTCCGAGCGCAGGGGGCGAAGCTCCTTGAAACCCAGGCCTTGCAAAGGCTTGTCCTCAAAAGCAATCGCCCCTTTTGATTTCTCGAGCCGCAACAACGCCCGCCCGAGCGTCGACTTGCCGGAACCCGACTCGCCGACGATGCCAAGCGTGCGGCCCGGTTGGAGCGAAACCGAAATGCCGTCGACCGCCTTGACGTGATCGATGACGCGCCTGAACACGCCGCCCTTGATCGGATACCAGACCTTGATGTCTTCGCCGGTCAGGATGGGGGCCTGCTCCGCTCTGTCGTCGTCGGGCTTTCCTTTGGGCTCGGCGGCCAGCAGATGTTGGGTATAGGCATGTTGCGGATTATCGAAAAGCGGGCCCGTCGGTCCCTGCTCGACGATCTCCCCATCAGTCATGACACAGACTTTGTCGGCCATTTTGCGGACGATGCCGAGATCGTGGGTGATCAGCAAAAGCGCCATGCCGAGCTCGTTTTGCAGATCCTTCAGCAATTGGAGAATTTGCGCCTGGACCGTGACGTCGAGCGCCGTGGTTGGCTCGTCGGCGATCAACAGGTCGGGCTCGTTGGCCAGCGCCATGGCGATCATGATGCGTTGGCGCTGGCCGCCCGAGAACTGATGCGGCAGGTCTTTCAATCGGCCCGTGGCGTTTTCCATGCCGACCAGGGTGAGCAGTTCGACCACCCGGTCGCGGGCCTGGCGCGGCGTTAAAGGCCGATGGAGCAGCACTACTTCGGCGATCTGTTTTTCGATGGAGTGGAGCGGATTGAGGCTGGTCAGCGGCTCCTGAAAGATCATCCCCACTTCATCGCCCCGAATGTCCTTGAGCAGTGGACGCGGCGCGCCGATGAGTTCCTGGCCCTTATAGAGAACACTCCCTGCCGGGTGATGGGCGCGGGGATAGGGGAGAAGCTGCATCACCGAAAGAGCGGTGACCGACTTGCCCGACCCGCTCTCGCCGACCAGCGCCACCGTCTCGCCCTTGTCGATATTAAGCGAAACCCCCTTAACGGCCCGCACCTCGCCTTCGCCCGACCCAAAGGAGACATGTAGGTCGTTGATTTGCAGGAGTGAGGTCATGCCGATTTTCCCCCGCCCGTCGTGCCCGCGTATGCGGGTACCCACGACTTTGCCCCTGCCATCGTGCCGTATGAAGTCGTGGATACGCGGGGCAAGCCCGCGCATGACGGGATATGTATGGCAAGCCCGCTCATTGGAAGGTCTTCCTCGGGTCGAGGGCGTCGCGCACCGCTTCGCCGATGAAGATCAGCAGGCTCAACATGATGGCCAGCACGGCGAAGGCGGTGAGGCCGAGCCAGGGGGCTTGCAGATTGGCTTTGCCCTGGTTCAGCAACTCGCCCAGTGACGGCGATCCGGCGGGCAGGCCGAAGCCGAGAAAGTCGAGGGCCGTCAGCGTGGTGATCGAGCCGTTCAGGATGAACGGCATGAAGGTCAGCGTGGCGACCATGGCGTTGGGCAGGATATGGCGGAACATGATCACGCCGTTGGAAACGCCCAAGGCCCTCGCCGCATTGACGAACTCGAAGTTTCGCGCCCTTAGGAATTCGGCGCGCACCACGCCGACCAGATTCATCCAGGCGAACAGCAGCATGATGCCGAGCAGCCACCAGAAATTGGGCTCGACCACGGAGGCCAGAATAATCAGCAGGAAAAGGGTCGGCACGCTGGCCCAGATTTCCATGAAACGCTGGAACAGCAGATCGGTCCAGCCGCCGAAATAGCCCTGCACGGCCCCGGCGGCGACCCCGACGATCGAACTGGCGATGGTCAAAGTCAGCCCGAACAGCACGGAGATGCGGAAGCCGTAGATCATGCGGGCGACTACGTCGCGGCCTTGATCGTCGGTGCCGAGCCAGTTGATCGCCGAGGGTGGTGCGGGAGCCGGAACGGTGAGGTCGAAGTTGATCGAATCGTAGCTGAACGGCACCAGCGGCCAGACGATCCAGCCCGCCTCTTCGATCATTTCGCGGACTTCCGGGTCCTTGTATTCGGTCTCGGTTTCAAGAAATCCGCCGAAAACGGTTTCGGGGTACTCCTGGAAAATGGGCATGTAGAGCTCGCCCTCGAAGGACACCAGAATGGGCTTGTCGTTGGCGATGAATTCGGCCGCCAGCGAGAGGACGAAGAGGGCGAGAAAGAGCCAGAGGGACCAGAAGCCCCGCCGGTTGGCCTTGAAGTTCCGCCAGCGCCTTTGATTGAGCGGAGAGATTTTCATACTCAAACCTCCCGCTTCTCGAAATCGATCCTCGGATCGATGACGTGATACATCAAATCGCCGATCAACCCGAGAATCAGGCCCATCAGAGTAAAGACGTAAAGCGTGCCGAACATCACCGGGTAGTCGCGCTTGATCAGCGCTTCGAAGCCCAGCAGCCCAAGTCCATCGAGCGAAAAGATGATTTCGGTGAGCATGGAACCGGTAAACAGGATGCCGATGAAGGCGCTGGGGAACCCGGCGATGACGATCAGCATGGCGTTGCGGAACACATGCCCATAAAGCACCCGGCGCTCGCTCAAGCCCTTGGCGCGCGCAGTCAGCACATATTGTTTGTTGATCTCCTCCATGAAGGAGTTTTTGGTCAGCATGGTCAGGCTGGCGAACCCGCCGATAACCATGGAGAGGATCGGCAGGGTGATGTGCCAGAAGTAGTCGGCGATGCGGGCGGGCCAGGCCAGCGTCTCCCAGTCTTCGGAGGTAAGGCCGCGCAAGGGGAACCAGTCGAAATAGCGCCCCCCGGCGAACAGGACGATCAGCAGGATGGCGAACAGGAAGCCGGGGATGGCGTTGCCGACCACCACCACGCCGCTGGTCATGGCGTCAAACCGGGTGCCGTCGCGCACCGCTTTGGCGATGCCGAGCGGGATGGAAATCAGATAGACCAATAGGGTCGTCCAGAGCCCCAAAGAAATGGAGACCGGCATTTTGTCGATCACCAGATCGACCACCTTTTGATCGCGGAAGAAGCTCTCGCCGAAATCGAAGGTGGCGTAGTTGCCCATCATCAGGAAAAACCGCTCGTGCATGGGCTTGTCGAAACCGAATTGGCGTTCGATGTCCTTGATGAATTCGGGGTCGAGCCCCTGTGCGCCGCGGTATTTGCTTGCGCCGGAGGGTTGTCCCTGGATCGACTTTTGCGTGCTTTGGGTCTCCGACCCCGCGCCGCCGCCGACCCGCGCTGTGGCCTCGATGCCCAACCCCTGAACCTGGGCGATCATCTGCTCCACCGGGCCGCCGGGCGCGGCCTGGACGATGATGAAGTTGATCACCATGATCCCGAACAAAGTCGGGACCATCAGCATCAACCGGCGGAGCACATAAGCGAGCATGGCGGTTTCCGGTGTTCCTCTATTGCCTCGGGGCCGACTTTATCCGCCCGACCAGCTTGGTTTCAAGGGCCGGGTCGACCCACCATGTGCCGAACTGAGCGCCGCGCAGCGGCGTGACCTTGGGGCGGCCGAACTTGTTCCAGTAAACCAGTCGGTCATAATCCAGGTGCCAGTTGGGAATGATGTAAAAACCCCACTGCAAGACCCGGTCGAGCGCCTTGGTCCTTAAGATCAGGCTTTCCCGGTCGGGCGCGGTGATGACGCTTTCGATCAGTTGGTCGATCACCTCGCTCTTGATCCCCGCCAGATTTCGGCTGCCCGGCGCATCGGCGGCCTGGGAGCCCCAGAAGGCGCGCTGTTCGTTGCCCGGCGAGAGCGATGCGCCCCAGAGGGAAACCAGCATGTCGAAATCGTAGGTTTCCATGCGCTTGATATATTGCGGCACGTCGATGGTGCGGACCCGCGCCGTGATGCCGAGGCGCTCGAGGTTTTTGGCGAAGGGCAGGGTGATCCGCTCAAACAACGGGCTGACCAGCAGAATTTCGAACTCGAAAGGCTTGCCTTCGCCGTTGACCAGCTTGCCGTCCTTGATCACCCAACCGGCTTTTTTCAGCAGCTTGACCGCCATCCCCAAATTCTTGCGGATGCGGCCCGTTCCGTCGGTCTTGGGCGGATTGTATTCTTCGGTGAAAAGCCGGGGCGGCAGTTTGTCCCGGTAGGGTTCGAGCAGTTCCAACTCTTCCTTTGAGGGTGTGCCGGAGGCGGCCAGTTCCGAGTTGTCGAAATAACTGCGGGTGCGCACGTACTGGCCGTAAAACAGGGTCTTGTTGGAGCGCTCGAAGTCAAACGCATAGGCCAGGGCCTCGCGAACCAGCGGGTCCTGAAACAGCGGGCGGCGCAGGTTATAGACGAAGCCCTGCATCCCGGCCGAACGGTTGTGTTTGATCTCGACCTTAACGATGCGGCCTTCCTTGACGTCGTCGGTGGTATAGGCCGTCGCCCAGTCCTTCGACGAGTTTTCCGCCCGGAAGTCGAACTCGCCCGCCTTGAAAGCCTCGATGATCACCGCCGTGTCGCGATAATAGTCGTAGCGAATGCGCTCGAAGTTGTCGTAGCCTTTGTTGACCGCCAGGTCTTTAGCCCAATAGTCGGGCGCGCGGACATAGGTGATGTGGCGGCCGGGCTCGAGATTTTCGATCTTATAAGCGCCGCTGCCCAATGGCGGTTCGAGGGAGGTTTCGTCAAAGGCGCGGCTTTCCCAGTAATGCTTGGGCAGAATGGCCTGATCGCCGACGATCAACGGCAACTCGCGGTTTTCGCCGTTCTTGAAGGTGAATTTGACCCGCTGCGGAGTGAGCGCTTCGACCTTGGCGATGTCGGCATAATAAAAGCGCAACTGCGGCGCGCCCTTCTCGCGGATAATTTTGAAGGTGAAAACCACGTCTTCCGCCGTCACCGATTTGCCGTCGTGCCAACGGGCTTCTTTGCGCAGGTTGAAGATGATTGAGGAGCGGTCTTCGGGCATCTCCATGCTTTCGGCCAGAAGCCCATACTTGGTGAAGGGCTCGTCGGCCGAGCTTTTGGTCAGGCTGTCGTAGATGGCCCCAATGCCGTCGGCCGATTCTCCTTTGACGATGAACTGGTTGAGGCTGTCGAAGCTGCCGATGGTCGCCTGCCGAACCGTCCCGCCCTTGGGCGCATCGGGATTGACGTAATCGAAATGGGAAAAACCTTTCGGGTACTTGGGCTCGCCGTGCATGGCGATGCCGTGAACCGGCTGGACGGTTTCGGCTTGGGCCGGTGTGGAAAAAACCAAGAGGGCGATGGCGGCAAAAACAAAACGCATGCAGGCACTCCGAAAGGGCTGATTATCCAAGATGGTATATATGGATTTTGGGCAATTTGATGTCAGGATTTGGCGACCGGCCTCCCGGCTTTAAGCGCTTCGACGGCGGCTTTAAGCAGAGTCTCATCGCCAAGCGCCAAGATGTCGCCTTTGGATTTGAGATTGAGCGGTTCGCCGTTCCAGTCGGTGATCGACCCGCCGGCGCCTGAAACCACGGGGATGAGGGCGGCGAAGTCGTAGGGGTTGAGCCCCGTTTCGCAGACGATATCGCAAAAACCGCTGGCCAGCAGACCGTAGGCGTAGCAATCGCACCCGAACAGCGGCTGTTTTACCGTGCGCTCCAGATAATGGTAAGCGTTTAAAAATCCCCCCTCGGTGGGAAACAGGTGCGGCGAGGTGGTGTACATCGTCGCGCTGCCCAGGTCGGCGCAGGGGCGGGTTTCAACCGGCTTGCCGTTGAACGTGGTGGAATGGCCTTGAGCGCCGACCCACCGTTCGCCGATGATCGGCTGGTCGATGACGCCAAGCACCGGGACGCCGTTATGGGCGAGGCCGATCAATGCGCCGAACAAGGGCTTGCCGGTGATGAAGGATTTGGTGCCGTCGATGGGGTCGAGCACCCAGACCCATTCGGCGTCTTCGCGCACCGAGCCGTATTCTTCGCCCAAAATGCCGTGTTCGGGGAAGGTTTCTTCGATGATCCGGCGCATTTCCGCCTCGATCTCCCGGTCGGCCACGGTGACCGGCGAATCGTCTTGCTTGGCGTCCACGGTGAGCTTGGTGCGGAAATACTTCCGCGCAATCGGCCGCGCCGCGTCGGCCAGACGTTGCGCCAAGTCGAGATAGGGTTGATGGACCGGTTGATCGTTCATTGCGTTTAGACAGAAAGCCTCATTTGATGTATCACGATCATACTAAACAACTTTTACCTTTCCAGCCGATTAAATAAAGCCATGAGCCTGCCGAAAAACCCCATCGTCGTCATTCCCGCCCGGATGGCCTCTTCGCGCCTGCCCGGAAAACCGCTCGCCGATATCCATGGCGAGCCGATGATCGTTCACGTCATGCGCCGCGCCCAGGAGGCTGAAATCGGCGATGTGATCGTCGCCTGCGCCGAGCATGAGGTGGCCGATGCGGTAACCGAAGCGGGCGGCTTGGCGGTGATGACCGACCCGGACCTGCCCTCAGGCTCGGACCGCATCCATCAGGCGCTGCAGTCCATCGACCCGAAAGGTGCGCACGACGCGGTGATCAACGTCCAGGGAGACCTGCCGACCATCGAAGGCGAAGTGATCCAGAAAGTCTTTGCGCCGCTCGGCAAGGAGCAGGTCGACATCGCCACGCTGATCTGTGAGATCAGTGAAGAAAGCGAGCGGACCAATCCCAATGTGGTCAAGGCCGTGGTTGGGCTCGAGCCGGGGGCGACGGTGGGCCGGGCGCTCTACTTCACTCGCGCCACCGCCCCGACCGGCGAGGGACCGCTCTATCACCACATCGGCCTCTACGCCTTCCGCCGCGACGCCCTGGAGCGTTTCGTCTCCCTAGCTCCCGGCATCCTTGAGCAGCGCGAACGCCTCGAACAACTGCGCGCCCTCGAAAACGGCATGCGCATCGACGCCTCTCTGGTCGAGACCATTCCCTTAGGCGTCGATACCCCGGAAGATCTTGCCCGGGCGCGGGAAATGCTGGCGTAAAAGCTTCGAGGCGTCATGTGTGGACGGCTCCGTTTTAGCAAGCAGAAAGTTGTGATGTTTTTTGCCGGTTTGGGTACGGTCATGTGTTCGGCCTGTTAGCGCGGCGTTTTGCCGCTGGCCCTGATGATATCCGAAGAACGGCTCCCTGATCATTCCGACGGGCGGTTGGCGGCGGAAAAAGTCAAGAACCCCAGCGCGCCGTAATCGCCGCTCAACAACAACGTTCCCACCTTCATCTACACCATGAACCTGAAAGACGTTCTTGGCGATATCCAAACCGATTGTGCTAATCTGTTCCATGGGCGGTCCCCTTTGAATGATGATTAAATGACAAACACCATTCTGGCACACAGATGCCGTTAGTGGGGCCGTCCACACCATCATTCCGGGGCCGCAACGCGGAACCCGGAATCCAGGAGTCTTTGCAAACGACGAATATCTGGATTCCTGTCTATTTAGGCTGTTGTAGATTTAGGTTGGGTGGGAGCCCGAT
>CBDUMN010000081.1:0-16421 GCA_965368335.1 uncultured Rhodospirillales bacterium | reverse complement strand
GTCTCCGGAAAAAATCGAAATCGGTCCGAGAAAGACTTGAAGCGCCAAGCGCGCATTCCAAGGACCAAGTCCAATGATAGGAGTTGTTCGCGCCGTCTGTTGAGAGCTCCAAAGCCGGGCTCGGCGACACGATGGCGACTATATAACACAGCGATAATGTTAATGCTAGGATGAAGTTAGCTTTACCGCAGATTTCCTAAGTTTTTTTAAGATTTACCGTCTAATTTCATCTTCTCTAAAAACTCAGCAATATCTTCATCATCTTCAAGCGGTCGTTGTTCGGGCTCTCGTTTCGGAGTTTGCCGTGGACTACCCCCTTGGCTTTTAGAGGGAACATGAACTTCTTCTTTAAGCACTTCGTTGATTTTCACGGCAAGAAGCCCTGGATCGATGGGCTTGGCGACGAAGGCATCGATCCCTGCCCCGAAATATTCACGGACATTTTCTTCCACTGCATCGGCCGATAAAGCGATGATCGGCACCCTTTTTTTCTCAGCGCCCATTTTACGAATGCGTCGCGTTGCATCGAGCCCCGACATGCCGGGCATACGGATATCCATCAAAATGAGATCGAAAATATCATCCTGATGCGCATCCAGGGCTTCCTGTCCGCCACCGACAATGACGAAACGATGGTCAAGCTTATTCAGGTAAGATCCGATAATTTGTTGGTTGATAGAATTATCTTCAACCACCAAAATTGACAGTTGCCGTTGCGCCTCATAACGGCCTGAAACAGTCCTCGGAAAAGTTAACCTCTCATTTTTACGGGGTCCCGCCGGAGCGGAATAAGGTAACGTAAACCAAAAGACAGAGCCAACGCTCTCACGACTCTGTACGCCAATCTGTCCTCCCATCGTTTCGACAAGACGCCGTGAGATGGCCAACCCCAAGCCCGACCCCTCGTAATGCCGACTGATCGAAGAATCCGCCTGGGTAAAATCATTGAATATAATCTTCGCCGCCCCTTCCGGAAGCCCGATACCCGTATCTTCGACAGAAAACCGTAAATACGCCCTTCCCTGCACGGTTAGGTGATCGACGGCGATTTCCACAGAGCCCTCATGGGTGAATTTGATCGCATTTCCCACCAAGTTGACCAGAACTTGGCGCAGACGGGTTGGGTCTCCGTTAATAACCTGCGGCACATGGACCGAAACGGTTTTTTTCAAATTTATAACCTTACGCCTGTCGCCGTGCCGCTTTTCCTCAAACAGCCCCATGGTTCCATCAATCAACTGCACGACATCAAAATCGACATGTTCCAATTCCAGCTTTCCCGCTTCCATCTTGGAGATATCAAGAATGTCGTTGATGATCTCTAACAGGCCGCGCGTCGCATCTTTGATCTTGTAGATTTTCTGGCGCACCTCCTCCGGTAGAGGCTCATCAAGCAATATATCAGCCATCCCCATAACGCTGGTCATAGGGGTTCTGATTTCATGGCTCATGGAGGCGAGAAACTCGGATTTAATCTTGTTCGCCCGCTCGGCTTCCTTTTGCGCAATAGCGGCCTCTTGGGCCCGGCGGGTCGCATCGCGCATCTTGACGAACAATTGAGCGAGTGTCGCGGAAAGCGCCAACCCGGCAATCAGGATGAGAAGCTCGATAAGCGGGTTATGGGGTTGTCCCGTCTCAACATCAATCACCGACAGTTCGACAGCGACGGCGAGACAAAGACAAAGGGTTATTGTCACACCCGAGATATAAATAACGTAGGGCGTCCAGTTAGGAGGGCTCCCGTCAAATCCAGTTTCAAGCCATGCGACAAGACAGCCCGCAACCCCTAAGAAAACGAAAGAGACCGCCGTATGAACCGCCATGCTGGTCAGCGTTCCCCAACCGTAAGCTCCCTCCATGCCAAACAGGTAACCAAAAAGAGCGACCGCGCCGAGTGCAACGACGATAGAATTGATGACGCCTTTGATCGCCGGACGCTTTGAAATATCCGGGAAAGCCGCAAATAAGCCATTAGCCAGACCATAAAGGAAAAAGCAAAGCGCTGTGTTAGGCGCCATACGGCCGGGCTGGGAGGTTTCGACCGTTATGTCATGCTTCATCAACAACTGGTCGATCCCAAAATTCACATCCAAGACATACTGAATTAGCGTCAGAAAACCGATCAGCGCCACCAATCCCCCAGCCGCCACACTTAACCTCTGGCTCCGTCCGGAAGCCAACAGCGCAACACCGCTCAGCAAAAAGCAAAGGGCCGTATTGAACTGCATGGGAACGAACTGGGGTAAAATCTGGATGAGCGCCGGAGAATGGATATACCAGCCGAACATCACCGAGAAACCGGCGGCAGTAACGACAAAACCGAGCAGCCAGACAATGAGGCGAAGTCTTTCAGCCGACAGCGGTTCGGGCTTGGCGATCAATTGGGTTTGGCGTACTTCGGTGTCGCGTTTCATTCGGCCCCGCGGGTGGCAAATTCAGCGGGCAGTATAGACCGAAACAAACACCCCTAACACCGGAATAGATAGGGTCAGGACCCATTAATTTGATCCATTCTGCGTCCTGTCTCCTTGCCCTCGGCTAAATAGAATGAACAGAATTGCATCAGATTAATGAGTCCTGACCCTAAGAAGCTTTTTGCTCTTGCGTTTTTTTGGAAAGCGGTTTCTTGACTGGAGCCGCCTTCTTGCGCTTAACCGCTTTGGGGTCGGCGGTAATCGCACGATAGATTTCCACCCGATCACCCTCCTTGACCTCGGCATCCAGCATCGCAACCTTTCCGAAGACGCCTACCTTTTGTTCTTCAAGATTGATTTCGGGGAATTTTTCCAAAATACCCGAACGCTCTATCGCGTCCTGCACCGTCGCCCCCGGCGCAAGCTCAACGGTCAACCAGAGCTGTTGACCCGATATGGCATAGGCAACCCCCACCTTGATGGTTTCAGGCTCAGAGCCGGTCATGCCGTTTCTCCCTCAGTTGGAGCACAGCCAATGGGTTCTTCCACGTCCATATCGAACCGCGCTTCTATCAGCCGTTTACCCGCCAGAATGAAGCCGAGCGCCAGGAAGCCTCCCGGCGGCAGAATGAACAACAAAAAGCCCCGGTAATCTTCGATCAGCGTCGTTTCAAGGAAAGCGAAAGCATCGCCCAGCAAGAGCGGCGCATTGGCGAAAAGCGTCCCACTGCCGATAATTTCGCGCACAGCCCCCAACAACACAAGAACGAAGGTGAACCCAATCCCCATCACCAAACCATCGAACAGAGCAGGGATGGCTCCCTCTTTGGAAGCAAACGCCTCCGCCCGACCGAGAATGGCGCAGTTGGTGACGATAAGCGGGATGAACAGGCCTAAAACCTTGTAGAGCTCATGGACCCAGGCATTCATCGCCATATCGACCAGAGTCACGATGGCGGCGATGATCAAGACGAAAGCCGGGATGCGAATTTCAGGCGTCACCGCATTTCTCAGCAGAGAAACCGCCAGCCCCGAAACCACCATCACCGCCGTCGTCGCCAGCCCCATACCCAAGCCGTTCGTCGCCGTGCCGGTAACCGCGAGGAGCGGGCAAAGAGCCAGGAGCTGGCCGAACACCACGTTATTGGACCAAAGTCCATCGATGGTCAGACGCTTATAGTCGACCCGCTCCTTCTCCACCTCGGGGATATCCTTGGCGGCGTTCTTTGGCGTATCTTTGGCCGCAGCGTCACTCATTCCCGGACTCCTTTGGCTTGGATTCTTTAGCGGCAGGCGTCAGCATGGCCTTTTTATTTTCTATAAAAAATGCCAACCCTTGGCGCACCGCCGTAACCACGGCGCGCGGCGTAATGGTCGCGCCACTGAACTGATCGAAGTGGCCGCCGTCTTTTTTCACTTTCCATTTTTCCAACGGAAGTTTGGCGAATGACAGGCCGTCGAAACCTTTGATCCAGGAACTTTTAGCCACTTCAATTTTATCACCCAGGCCCGGTGTTTCAGCATGGGCCAAGACGCGTACGCCGAGCAGGCCGCCTTCCTTATCGACACCCATGATCAGGACGATATCGCCTGCATAACCTTTACCGCGAACTTCAAAAGCCACGGCCTCAACGGCACCCGATTGGCGGGCCTGATAAACGGTGCGGCCTTGCAAGGTCACTTGATCGGTCAGCAGGTCGTTGTCGTGCAAATCAGCCGGAATCACCTGGGCGATGGAGGCGGTGAGGTCTTCGGCATGGCGCTGGGCGATTGATTCCTTGGTCGCAAGATTGCCTGAAGCCAGAGCCGCCGCCGCACCGAGGGCGAACGCGCCAAGCAACATGGCCTGGAAAAGAGGAGAGTTGCGCAGCCTCCTCATGGCTTGTCCTCCAAGGCAATCGGCGCGCCTTTTTTGGTCCGGCCATAGACTCTCGGGCGCATGGTGCGGTCGATCAGAGGCGCCATCGCGTTCATCAGAAGGACGGCGAAAGCCACCCCTTCCGGATAGCCTCCCCAGGTGCGGATAACATAGACCAGCAGCCCGCAACCGATACCGAAAACGATCTGCCCCTTGCGCGTTACCGGCGAGGTGACCGGATCGGTGGCGATAAAGAAAGCGCCAAGCAAGGCCGCCCCTGAAAGCAGGTGGACATCGGCCCCCATATAGTGAACCGGATCGATGAGATGGAAGAAGGCGGCAAGGAGAGCCAGCGTACCCAGCATAGCGACCGGAATATGCCAACTGATGATCCGTTTGAAAATCAGAAACAATCCGCCAAGAACGATCAACAAGGCCGAGGTTTCACCCATGCTACCGGCTACCGAACCGATGGAAAGGGATAGTGGATCATAGGACGAGCCTAAGGATTCTCCCAGCCCGACACCCCGGCTCAATTCGGTTTTCACATGTCCCAGCAATGAGGCGCTGCTAACGGCATCGAAATCGAGGCCGCCGAAGAAGAACCGGCTCAGGCTCTCCGCAATTCCCGGGTCAGTTGCCGAGAACATCGGCTGCGGGGCAGTATAACGGGTCATTTCCAGGGGAAATGAAATCAACAAGGCGACACGGGCCACCATGGCCGGGTTGAACACGTTTTGCCCCAAGCCACCGAAAATCTGCTTGCCGACAATCACCGCCAGGAGCCCGCCGACCAGACCAATCCACCAGGGAGCCCAAGGCGGCAAACTGACAGCCAAAAGCCAGCCGGTTAAAATAACCGATCCGTCGCTAACGAAGGGCCAAATAGGCTTGCGGGCAATCGCCAGGCTCAAAGCCTCGAATAAAACACAGGCCCCAATCGTCAGGGAAAACAGAAACACCGCCTGCCAACCGAACAGATAAAGCCCATAGGCCGTCGCCGGGGTCAAAGCTAGCAGAACCAATCCCATGGTCCGGCGCACCGAGCTGTTGTCATGGGCGTAGGGTCCACCCATCAAAGGAGCGCCGGTCATGCCTGAGCCTCTTCTTTCTCGTTGTCGTTGGATGCCGGTTTGGCCTCGGATTTTGGCGCGGCCTCTGCATTTTCATTCCCGGCGGCTGCGGCCTCCGTTTTATCATTCCCGGCGGCTGCGGCCTCCGAATTATCATTCCCGGCGGCTGCGGCCTCCGCCTCTGCTTTCGCTTTGGCGCGGGCTTCGGCTTCGGCCTTGCGTTTGGCCAGCATGGCTTTCTTGGCGCGCATTTGCTCCTCAAGCCGCACGATGCGGGCTTCGGCGAGCCGTTTGGTTTCTTCCTGCTTGCGCTTTTCCGCCGCGATGGCCTTGATCCGGCCCTTGCCGTAATTGAAGTATTGAACCAGGGGCAGATGAGCCGGGCAAACGTAGTTACACGATCCGCAGCTCAAGCATTCCGTCAGGCCAATTTCGACAGCGGAATCGATTTCCTCATTCCTGATCCGGGCCGCCATGTCGAGGGGGACCAGACCACAGGGACAAACCTGAACACAGGAGCCGCAACGAATGCAGGCCGAGGCCGGGCGCTGGCGGGTTTCTTCCAGCGTCAGGGCCAAAATTCCGTTGCAACCTTTAACCATGGGCGAACGGGGGTCGGCCACCGGCTGACCCATCATCGGGCCGCCCATCATCAGGCGCGCAGGTTTTTCGGTGGTTCCGCCGCAGTATTCAAGAACCGATTCGATAGAGACGCCGATTGGCACCTGAATGTTGCGCGGCTTGGCAATCGCCCCACCGCTAATCGTCACCACCCGCGAAATCAGAGGTTTGCCACGGCGCACCGCTTCATTGACAGCGCAGGCGGTCGCCACGTTATGCACGACGACACCGATATCGGCAGTGAGGCAGCCGGATGGCGTTTCCTTGCCGGTCAGAGTTTGGACCAAATGTTTCTCCGACCCCATGGGATAGCGGGTCGGGACACCGATTACCGTCATACCGGCCACATTCCGGGCAGCTGCCGTCATGGTTTCAATGGCTTCGGGTTTGTTGGTTTCGATGGCGATCATCACCTTCTCGACCCCCAAAGCCTTAGCCATGATCCTGCAACCGTCGATGGCCTGCTCGGGACGCTCCCGCATCACCCGGTCATCACAGGTCAGATAGGGTTCGCATTCGGCCCCATTGATAACCAGGGTATGAAGCTTATAGCGCTCCCCCAGGTTAAGCTTGACCGAAGAAGGAAAAGCCGCTCCGCCCATGCCGACAATGCCCGCATCGGCAACCCGCTGCGCCAGTTCGGCAGGGCTCGCCGTATCGGGGTCGAGCACTGGCATCCGCTCTCCCCATTCATCTTTGCCATCTGTCAGAATATGGATCGTCCGCGCGGGCAAGCCCGAAGGGTGGGGCGCAGTGAAGGCCCCAACCGCCAATACACGACCCGATGTCGGGGCGTGGACCGGTGCTGAAACCGGACCTTTGGCCTTAGCGATCACCTGCCCTTTAAGCACCCGATCTCCCCTTTGAACCACCGGCTCGGCCGGCTCGCCCACATGCTGACGGAACGGAATGTGCAGCAGGTCGGGAACGGGGAGAATTTCGATTTCCTTGTGGGCCGAAAGCCGCTTGCGGCCTTCGGGGTGTACGCCGCCCCTTATTTTAAAAAGCTTCATGCCATTCGCCCCTTACGCCGCCAGGGGTTCGGCTTTGCCGGGTTTAACCTCGGGCTTGGGCCAATGCCAAGTCGCTACCGTCGGCTTCAAGGGCAACATTTCAATGCATTCAGTGGGGCAGATGTTCATACACTCTTCGCACCCGGTGCAAATTTCGGCGATCACGGTATGCACCTGTTTCGGCGCACCGAGCAGGGCGTCGGTCGGGCATTTTTGGAAGCAGCGCGTACAGCCGATGCAAAGGTCTTCATTGACATAGGCAATGGCCGGGAGCTTTTCCTCCAAGGCCGAAAGATCGATGACAATGCCGAGCTTCGCCGCCAAAGCGCCAGCCAGCGCCCGGCCACCCGGCGGACAGAGAGTCACCTCGGCTTCACCTACGGCCAGGGCTTCGGCTGCGGGGCTGCAGCCGGGATAGCCACACTGGCCGCACTGGGAACCGGGAAGCATCTCCTCAATCTCACCGATCAGCGGATTGCCCTCCACCCTCAAATAGCGCGCCGCCAGTCCGAGCAGGCCACCCAAAACAACACCGAGAACCGTTAAAGCCGAAATCGCCGTAATCATGATCCCTCCCTCTACTGCACCGACAGGCCCGAGAAGCCCATGAAGGCGAGCGAAAGAAGACCGGCCACGATGAACCCGATGGGTGCTCCGGCAAACGAGTTCGGTACGTCGGCCAGCGCCAATCGCTCGCGCAGCCCGGCAAACATCACCATGACCAGCGAAAAACCTGCCGCCGAACCAAAGCCATAGAGGAGGCTCTCAACGAAGCTGTTGTCTTCCTGAACATTGAGCAGCGCAACACCGAGCACGGCGCAGTTGGTCGTAATCAGCGGCAAAAAAATACCAAGCACCTGATAAAGCACCGGAGAAAGTTTGCGGACCGCCATTTCAGTGAACTGCACCACAGCGGCAATCACCAGGATAAAGGTCAGGATGCGCAGGTACTCAAGGCCCAGCGGTTCGAGCACCCAACGCTCAATCATCCAAGCGGAAGCAGCCGAAAGGGTCAGCACGAAGGTCGTGGCGTAGCCCATGCCAACGGCCGTATCGACCTTGTTGGACACACCCATAAAGGGGCACAGGCCAAGAAACTTGACCAGCACCACGTTGTTGACCAACGCCGTTCCTAAAAGAAGCAAGAGATATTCCTGCATCGTCCGCTCTTCTGCCCTTCCCTAATCCCGTGCGGCCCGGCTCCCCTTTTTTTGTCGGGATTACCGTCGTCAGCCTCTACAGCCTACCAATCTACCGCGCCGCAATATTACATTTGTTTTTTATCATATAAAATCGGTAAAAGAATACCAGATTAATTTCTGTCGAAAAAGCCCCTTAATATGGAAGAAATTTTCTTCCCCGACAGTGTAGGCATAAGGAATAGGGTGACAACCCCACAACGGGTAGGGCAAAACCTACCCATTTGAGTGGTATTACCTATCGAAAATGCTGCAGTGCAGCATGAGGGCGCAGGCTAAAACAAAAAGAGGATTCCGATTCGCGGAGCAGCCTGGCCGTCAGCAATCAAGGAATTGGTGAAACGGTCGTTCCTTTGGGTTCGCCCGGCTCGAAAGCAATACGCTTCTGCATGGCCTCGTTCATATAGGCATGGCCCTGATCATCAATCAGCAGGACGTATTTCACTCCCATACTTTGAGCAATTTCCGGCCAGTTTTTGGACCCGGCGACCGAAAGCGCCGTCGCCGCCGCATCGGCCAAGCCGCCATTTTCAGAGACAACGCTGGCCGAAACGATATGATCGACAGGCATCCCGCTACGCGGGTCGAGGATGTGAGCATAGTGGATGCCTTCATGCTCACGGAAGCGCTGATAATTTCCCGAAGTGTGGAGATTTTCTCCTCCCTTCAATTCAAGAGAGGCGATCACACCCCAATGTTTCGGATGGCGGATCGCAACTTTCCACAGTCGGTTCTTGGGTTCGCCCAAGGTATTGACATCACCGCCCGCGCTTAAAATCGCCGTCTTAATCCCAAGCTTTTTCAAACGTTTGACCGCCCAGTCGAGCGCCACCCCTTTGGCGAACCCTCCAAAGTCCATGGCAACGGCAGGATTGACGCTTGAAACCATATTCCCATCAATCACCACATCGGCCATGGAGGGTTTTTTCGCTGCCAGCGCCCTAATCTCATCAAGCGGCGGTTTGCTACCTTTCGGCAGCTCGTCTGCATGGAATCCCCAGGCTCCGACAATCGCCCCGATACCGGCGTCAAACAGGCCTTTACTCGATTTGTGGAGGGCCTTGGCTTGCTCAATTAACGGCAGCAGGAAGGGTGAAACTTCAATGGATTGCCCTTTGGCTATGGCCTCATTGACCCGGACCAACTCGCCCGACTTCCAGGCATGCCAGTCCTGATGCATTTTTTGGAACCCCTGCCCCAATTCGGCGACGGCGGCCTGCGCCTTGGCTTTTTCCACCCCCTTTATGGTGACTTCAACCAAGGTGCCGAACACATAAAGCGTCTGCTTATGTTCGGATTCCGGCTTTTCGCCGCAACCGACAAGCATGACAAGAGCGATGAGCGCCAATAATTTACCCTTCATGGCAAATCCCTCCAGAGACCGAAGCCTTGCCCAGGAATACCGGCGTTAGGCCGCTCAGACGGGTAGCCAACATTCGCGATAGAACGAAGCCACCCACCAGCCCCACCCCGGCGGATAGGGCCGAAAGGCCGTTGCCGCCCCCCAACAATTCAGCCGCACCGCCACCAATCAGCAGGCCGACGACCGGCGGAAGATATGACGTCATGGCGACCCGGTTGAGAGTCGATTGAGGAATACCGATCTCGATGGTTTCACCGACCCTGGCATCGAAATTATCGGTCAGAACCAAAGGCCGCGAGCGGTTGCCGAAATAACCTGAAAGGGCTGAAACGCCACAACCTTTGGCCGCCGCACAACCACCGCAGGCTGCCTGGGGAATGGGGGCGGCGTAAACTTGACCGTCCTTCACGGCTTCAATCCGCGCCATTCCGCGCATCATCCCCCCCATTTCCATTTGTCCGCCCGCTTGCTGCATCACCAAAATTCGCCGCCTTCCTTTTTTTGAAATCCTCTACTGGACATACATTAGATTTTCAAAATACTCTATCCCTACAACGGGTAGGTAGACTACAGGCTTCTTTGGGTGTTAGCACCCAATGGGGTAAAAAAAATCCAGGCAGGGAAAAATGGATTCGAAGGCACTACAGAATCTTTGCGACGCATTTCCACCGGAAGGGGCGCTTGACCAACTGGTCGAAGAAATCAATCAGACGGCTGAGTCCGACGGCTTGGCCTTCCGCCTGATCCATTCCGACCGCGACTGGTACAAGTTAGGCGGTATTGTCGATGAGAACGGCGCCCGCATCACGGATAACCTGGAAGAATGGGTCGAGAGCGAAGCAGATGGCGACGCCATGGACCTGTACGCCCGTTACGGAGAATCCGGCTATAAGGCGACGGCCATCTCCGGCAATACCCACTACCTCATCGCACCGACCGGCGACGCGGCAACCGACTTCATTCAGCTTCAGATCGACGAAGTGTGTGAAACCATGGACCGGGAACTTTTCGATCCGACAACCATCCCGGAAACCCTGGAAGACATCATCGATCCGATGGACGCCATTCGGGTTGAGCCGGAGCCTCTCTCGCCGCCCAAGTTTGTGTTTCGTACGCTGACGGACCTCGGCGCTTTGAGCGGCGAACTAACCGGCGAATACACCGGCGATCCGCGCTTCAGGCGTTTTCTTAGCGAATGGAAAAGTAGCGCAGCCGCCCGCTACGCCCGGTTCTGCGACAAGTGGGCCGTCGAAGTCATTCCCTATCTCACCGCCATGGGCGACCATCGCCAGGACGTCAAACTATTAAGTGCGGACATGAAATACCTGAAGGGCCTCGACTTTGGCCATCTACCCAAAGATCAGCCTATTCATCCATTTCTATCCAAAATCGACAAGCAGGCGGACTATCCCATGGCCTGGTATTTTCTCATGGTCGCTTCGGGAATCATGCCCTACGGCACGGTCAAAGCCTTGGCCCGTGAGCTAAAGGAGCCCCACTTCGGTCGCCCCTCCATGACGCCTGGCGACATGGCCCTGCTGACCAGTTGGATCGAAGACCCCTATCATCTTTAGAAAAGACCCATCATGCCTGACCCTCACCCCCCCAAGTCGAATATCACTCAATGATCGTGAGTATAGCCCTGGCCGTTTCCATTTCCTGAATTGCCCCCCGCTTCGGGAGAGAAAGGCCCCATATAGCGGGTAACCGTCGCCCCCAATCCTTGCAGCATTTCGACAACGGCGCTCTCCTCGCGGATACGGAGAGTTCCCTCATCAAGCACCTCAACGAGTATATGGCGGTTTCCGAGATGCCAGGCGAAGTGGGCCAGCTCCACAGCATCGGCACAGTTAATATCGACGATGGCCTCAGGAGCGGCGGCGACACGGATCACCCCGCCATCGTCCAAGACCAATCCATCACCATCATTCAGGCGGACGTTTTTTTCGATATCGAGCAGAAAGGTCCGGCCCTGATCGTCAGTCATCTCGACACGAGGCCTACTGCGTTCGCTAAACGGAAGGGTCACTTCCGCAACGAAACGGCCACCGGGCCATTCGCCCTTTTGCGCTACCGATACCGCCCGACGCATCTTACATCTTGCCTCCTAAAATGGGTGGACAATTAGAAACCATGCTCATTCAAAAAGTCCCTACCACGATGCTGTATCTACGTCTTTATATGGCAAGGGCCATGCCAGATATCCACTTACCGCCATCCGATAAAGCCTAACCAATTGATTTATTTTAAGTTTATGAGATAGGCCAATTTCTTCAAGAGCGGCAGGACAGGAGAACCGCCTCACGTTAAGGCAGGTCTGTCTATTTTTTAGGCTCATGCCTGAGACTTATTCGGGCAAAAACCCAACAGTTTGGAAGCGCGTTCAAGAAGTAGGATTTACTTTGCAGCGTTTTTCAGGGTTTTCGCCCAATGCCGCATCCGTTCGGAATCATTCAACCCCTGAATTTCCGGTGCGTGGATATTGTAGGCCATGCCATTCGGGTGATTGGCGGCCCCCGCCTCACGAACCTCTTTGGGCGTCATGCCGAAATGGCGTTTGAAAAGTGCGCTAAAATGGCTCGGGTTGATAAACCCGAATTCCATGGCGAGATCGAAAATCTGTCGATGCGACTGGGCCGGAGAGGTCAGCTTCTTGAAACACCCCATCAAACGGCGACGCTGGATAAACTCACGCACCCCGCCATGGGGTTTGAACAACCGGAACAGGGTCGAGCGTGAACAACGAAAATGTTTGCAAATGGCCTCGACGTCTAAATCCGGGTTCGCCAAATTCTGATCGATATAACTACAAATTACGGCAACGCTATTGCTCTTGAGATCGCTCGTCTCGATGTCGTTATAGGTAATCAGCGATTCCAGCATCGCCAGAATATTGTCGTTCAACATGGGCGCTTCGGCGCTCTTCATTTTGGGCAGGTTTTTGCGAAGCGAGAGCATGTAGTCGTTAAAAATCCGCACCCCCATGCCCCAATCGTCCTGAAACACCTTGCCGCGCAGGGTCAGTAGCTGCGGCAAATGATTGCTCAGCCACTCACGGGACAAAGCCAGGGTCAGGACCTCGGAATTTTCACAGGCGGCATCAATCTCATAGGCCAGATTGACGGCGAAGACATTACCCGGTCGTTCGATATAATCCTGGTCTCCGTTTCGAACCTCATTGCTCCCGCTAATCCAGGTCTGCAGCAGCACATGATCCGCATCGTCATGCTGCGCCATGCAGGACTTATCGCGGATAAACTTTTGGGTCGACCAGGCAGTATCGTAGAAAAGGAAATTGCCGAGGTGATACTGGCTGACCCTCAAAGGTGTCGGCGGCGCTTTGCTGACATCATAAAGAGCCTGTGAATCAAAAAACGGACCGATGCTTTCCCGCCAATAAGAAAATATCTCTTCAGGCGCGCCCATTTCAGAGGTCAAATGCGCTACCGGTAGTGTCGTATCGCCATCCATTTCCCACCTAACTCAAACATTCTGCTTGCCAGTTCTCCACCGTTTCTTCCGTCGATGTATCTGCGAACCGTAATACAGCATTAAAACTTTTAGCTAGAAAAAAGAAAAACAAAAAATATGGAAAAGCTTTTAGGGGCGAAAAGAATATTTCGCAGCTTAAACAGTCCCCGCGTCTTCCTCCACTTGAACCGGCTTGGCATTGCCAAGAACCGAACAAAGAATGGGGATGAGGATCAGCGTGACGAACATGGAAAACGACAGGCCGAACACAATAGCGATAGCCAAGGGCTGAAGCATTTCGGCCCCTTCACCCGCGCCGACGGCCAAAGGCATCAGGCCGAATACCGTGGTTAGGGTGGTCATCAGGATCGGACGCAACCGAACCCGCCCAGCCTCGATAATAGCCTCCAGGCGCTCCAATCCCCGCCGCCGGAGGATTTCAAAGTACTCAACCAATACGATGGCGTTATTGACGACGATCCCGGCCAACATAATGACGCCGAGCCAGACCGGCATGGAAAGCGGCAACCCAAGGGCCTGAAGTCCAAACGCCACACCGGTGATGGTAAAGGGCACTGAAAGCAGAATAATGAACGGGTTGCGCAAGGATTCGTACTGAACGGTCATCACGACAAACACCAGGAACAAAGCCAACCCAAGCAAAATCATCGTCAGGTCCCGCCCCTCGGCCAAACTCTGAGAAGCCCCTTTATCATAAATGCTATAGCTTTCCGGCAACGACAAATCCTCCAAGCGCTCCCAGATCGCATGAGAAACTTCGCTTACCGCTGCCCCCTCTGCCAGCGAAGCCGAAATTTCGACAATTCTGCGTTGGTTATCTCGTAAAATCTCAGCAGGAGACGACACCATGATCACATCGGCAACATCGCCCAGATAGACCATGCCTGCCCCCCCCGGGTGCGCCAGGATAGGGATCGATTCCAAATCCTGAATAGTATCGACCGAACGGTGCGGCAGACGGACCCGAATATCGTAGCTCCGATCACCTTCCATGTATTCGGTAACGAGTTCTCCTTCGAGGGCGATCCGCATAGCCCGGGCGATAACTTCCACCGACATGCCCAATTCGGTCAGGCGATCGTGATCGACTTGGAAAACCAGTTCTTCGTGCTTTTCTTCCGATGAATGAACGAGATTGCGGATGCCGGGCACCGTCTTGATGCGTTCCACGATATCACGTCCAATTTCATCCATAACGTTCTGATCGGGCCCGGTAATCCGCAAACTGACATCGTCCGCCCCTTGGCTGACCCTGACGCCTCGTATGCTCCCGGTACGCATCCGCACCTTAAACCCGGCCAATTGAAGCTTGCCGATTTCGGCCATCATCCGCTTGACCCAGCTTTCGCTACTCACCGCTCGGTCACCCAATGGCACCAACTGAATAGTCATGGTCGAACGGTTGCTTGTCTCGCGCTGCGAGCGTCCGAAAATTCGCCCACCGACAATCGAAAAAACGGTTTCGATCTCCGGCTGCGTCTCGAACAAATGCTCAATCCGCCGCATGGTCGCATCCATTTCATCAATGGGAATGCCCGGGTCGGCAACCACGTCGACCCTAATTCGTCCATCATCGAGATTTGGAAGAAAAACCTGCTTGGCCGATAAGGCGCCCCATACTCCGGCAGCCAAAAGACCGAGAAGAAGAACGACAAATCCGGCCTTGCGCACTGACCGCGAAAGCAGACCGGAAAGAAACGCCACATAGAGCGCTTCAAGTCGCTCCATAATGTTATCGATAGAACGGCGAGCAACCGACTTCTCGCCAACCGGAACCCGACTGCCAAACGCCGGAACCAGGGTCAAGGCGACAACCATGGCCGCAATAATCGCTGCTGTAATGGTGAAGATCAGTTCCTTAAACAGCAACCCAACCAGCCCGGAAACGAAAAGAAACGGCACCACGGCGGCAAGGTTTGTACTGGTCGAGGCGACAATGGCGCTGTTGACTTCGCGGGCCGCATTCTCTCCGGCAACGACCGGGGTTTCGCCCATCTTTTGATGTCGATAGACGTTTTCCAGCATTACGATGGTGCTATCGACAACCAACCCGACGCCGAGCGCAAGGCCGCCAAGCGTCATGATATTGAGTGTCAAACCGGCAAAATCCATCAGCGCGAAGGTCACTAGAATCGACAAGGGGATGGCCGTACCGACCACCAGGGTACGGCGCAGATCGCCTAAGAAGGTGTAGACCACCAACATGGCCAGCAACGCCCCGCCCAAAGCGGCCTGTGTCGCATTGGTCAAGGCGTTTCGGATATAGGTCGATTGATCGGCAATCGTTTCGATAATCACGCCACCCGGCAAAAGGTTGGCGCTCTCCAGCCAGTTAAGCCTTTCGAATACGACATCAACCACCGAGACCGTATTGGCATTGGGTTGTTTTTGAATGGAGACCTTAACGCCGGGCTTTCCACCGAGGCGCACCCGCAAGCGGTCGTCCTGATGCCCGTCGATGACATTGGCCACATCGCGCAACCGAGCCACACCTCCATCCGGGAGCCGCACGGGAAGGGAACCGATTTCATCAACACTCGCGAACTGCCCCGAGGTCCGGCCGATATACTCGCGTTTGCCGCTTTCCATACGTCCGGCGGCTTCCTGAATATTGCCGCGCTCTAAGGCCGTCACCACGTCTTCCGCACCGAGCCCCAGACTGGCCAGCCGGGCCGGGTCGGGTAAAACCTGTATCTCCCGGATTAGCCCGCCGCCGACCTCGACGGCGGCCACGCCGGGCAGATTGACGAACCATTTGGAGAATACATAATCGACCCAATCGCGCAGTTCGACCGGATCCATAAGCGGCGAGGCGACGACAAATTCGGCAACAGGAATTTGTGAGGGATCGAACTTATAGATCATTGGCGGACGAATGGTATCCGGTAAGAAGCGCTTGGCCCGATCCAGTCGGGTGCTCGCATCCCTTAACGCAATATCGATATCCTTGCCGTACTGAAACGTCAGGCTAATGGCCGACGATCCTTCCGATGTTTCGGACTCGACAGCCACAGCATCTTCGGTGATCGCCAGTTGTTCCTCTACCTGGCGGGTCACCGCATCTTCCATGATCTTGGCCGAGACCCCCGGATCGAGCACCCTGACGCGAACACCCGGATACATGATCTCGGGCAGCAGATCGACCGACAGTCGGTCATAACTGAAGATGCCGATTACGGCGACGGCAAGGGCAAGCATCGAAACGCTGATCGGGTGGCGGATCGACCAGGCGGCGAGACCGCCGGAACGGTCGTCGGTGGAGCCAAGCAGGTGAAGAAGCAGGGGAAAGCCGTCTGGACCGACGCGCTGATGCCGATGTACGAGCGCATGCTGGCGGCGATCCCGGTGCTGCTGCTGTCGCCCGGCGTCGGATCGGTCAGCACCGTGC
>CBDUMN010000080.1:0-16571 GCA_965368335.1 uncultured Rhodospirillales bacterium | reverse complement strand
TCGACAGCTTCAGCAAATATCTGGCGCAGGAACTTGGGCCGCTCGGCATCACGTCTAATATCGTTGCGCCGGGACTGGTGGAAACGGACGCTACCAAAGACGCGCCGGACGAATTCAAGGAGTTTATCCGCATCAACACCCCAACCCAGAAAATCGCCACGCCGGAAGACGTCGCCAACACGGTGCGTTATCTGGCCGGTGAAGCTAGTACGCACATCACCGGCACCTACAACCCGGTTTGCGGCGGCGCTTACGTACAGTAATGACCATATGACAACCAAGGCGGCAGATAACCGCCGCCTTGGTTTTCGAGCGCCGCATGGTGGCATCTCATTGGGAGTCTTTTTAAAGTGCGGTCAACCGGACTTCGCGATCATCTGATCGGAGATGTAGCTGGCCAAGGCGTAGATGGTTTCTGAAGGGTTGTAGCCGATTGACGTCGGCAGAATGCTTCCGTCAACAACCCACAATCCCGTGACGTCGTGGCTCTCGCCCGTCGGCCCGACGACCGATGTCTTAGGGTCCGACGCCATCCGGCAACTACCTTGCGGATGGTAGGACGTATAGCGGAAGCGGGCCGGTTCGTTCTTCAACGAGTCGATAACCGGTCCGATGTCCGCCTTGAACTTGATTTCCGCCTGGTTTGACGTCGGCAACATGACCTTTTCAGCCCCGGCGGCAAACAGCACTTCCGCCGCCTTTTTCATTCCGGCCTGCATGGCCGGAAAGTCTTTGGGATGCATGTCGTACTTGATTTTCTTCACTCCATCCTCCCATAGAATCTCGCCATGGTTTCGGTCGTGAATAAGCGGAATGAAGCGGGCGAGGTTTTTGCTTTTCGACATGTAGTCCAGATAAGGTTTTCCGGTTCCGGGTTCGGCCTCGAAGCTGGCTTCCAGCGGTTCCTGAACCGCCTGCAGCAACAGGAAGCCACCGTCTTCGGAACGGGTGAACTCATCGACGTGCATCGAGTGCCAGGCTCCCAGGAAGTTGGTTTCGAACTGGGGGAAATAGCCGGTCATCGAAACCGTCGGGTGACAGGCGAAGTTTTTACCGACCTGACCGCTCGAATTGGCGATACCGCTGCGCAGCAGCAGGACCGGCGTTTGAACGGCGCCCGCCGCCAACACGACGGTGCCTGCCTTGATACTGAGACTGGCTTTTTTCTTTCCGGTTTTCTGATCGATGATCTCCGCCTCGACCCCGGATACCTTACCAGCCGCTTCGTTGACCTTCGTCACCCGGGTGTCGGAAAAAATGCGCGCACCCAGCTCGACGGCCCAAGGTAGATAGGTCACCAGCATGGATTGCTTGCGGTCCGAGTAGCAGCCCGCCAGACAGGCCGCCGACATGGCGCAGTTATTGACGTTTCTGTGGCCGTGCTTCCATTCGACACCGGCCTCGTCGCATCCGGTCTTCAGCAGGTTGGCGTCGTCGCTCGCTTTTTCCGCCAGGGTTCTCGATATGGAAAGGTTTTTCTCAACCTTCTCGAAATAGGGCTCCATCGTTTTCGGCGTCAGATTGGTCAGGCCGAAGTCCTGCCCCCACATTTCAAGGAAGTGGTCGGGCGTTCTGAAACAGAGCGCCGCATTGACGACCGTTGAGCCGCCGACGCAAGAGCCCTGCAAAACAGTGAGGTCGCCCGTTGTATTGCTTTGTCCGCCACCTTCCGCGTACATGCGGCCCATGCTGACAGCCAGCATTTCGGTAAACTGATCGGAGGGCACATAAGGCCCGGCCTCCAGAACGACGACTTTTTTCCCGGCTTTCGCCAGTTCGTAGGCGGCGATAGCGCCGCCCGCTCCGGACCCAACGACCACGACATCCGTTTCAAGCGCAAGCTGGTCCGCTGTAATATCGGACGCCTGCGTCACCTTGAGCCCGCGCTTTCCTGTCTGCTTGCTCATTCTATTTCTCCTTAGACTAGCCTCTTCGACAAAACAACTGTTGGCATGACCGCGCTTACGACGGTCTGGGGGCGTTACCCAGCAGCTCAACGCCCGCCCTCTTCGAGTACGGTCCGCCGTAACCCAATGAAGGCCAAGTGGCGGGGTTGGACCAATAGGACAGCCCAATCAACTTCTTCAGTCCCATGGCCAACCCCCGGTGCGGCGGAGCCTCGCCATCAGACCAACGGGCCAAGAACTCAACGGCCTCTTCATCGGTCAGATCGGTGAAATGCCTGCCCTTGAAATGCTTCTTGGGACCGGCGTCGAAGTACTGAATACCCCCTTTGAGGCCGGACAGAATATGTGGTGGCATCCCCGCCAGCAGGGCGGCGTCCAACACCTGCAAAACCGGCACATCGTTGGGAAACGGCGTTCCATCAAGTGGCAACATGACATCCTGAAGCCGTTTCATGACTTTGTATTCATAGGCCGTCATATGGTTGATGCCTTCCGGCACCATCTCGGCCGCCTGGGCTTCCCGTGTCGCCCAAACGCCTGCGCCGACCTGTGTTTCAAGAACAGCCCAGCCTGCGATCAAGGCAGACATTTTCAGGAATTCCCGCCGCCCGTAGGCCCGGGCTTCGTTTTGTTGCTGTTCCATTTCGTGCTGATGACTCATGGAGACCTCCTGATATTAGAATGGGAACTGGCGCGCTTCACTCTGAAGCGTGACCCACTGCTGATCGGTAAAGGCTTCGATCGCACCCTTGCCGCCCCATTTGCCGAACCAGCCGCTCGACTTCATGCCGCCGAACGGACAATGGGGTTCGTCATGCACCGTTGAATCGTTGATATGCACCATGCCGGCCTTGATCCGCCGAACGAGGGTCTGGGCTCTCAAGGTATCAGCCGTCACCAGACCGGCGGAGAGGCCGTATTCGGTGTCGTTAGCGATTGCGATGGCCTCGTCTTCATTGTCCGCCGGGATTACTAAGGCGACCGGGCCGAAAATCTCTTCCCGGTAGGCCCGCATATCACGCGGACCGCCGGAAATCACGGTCGGCTGGAAGAAGGGACCTTGCTTTTGTCCGCCGCATTCAATGGTCGCACCGTTGGCAACGGCGTCCTGAACGATGCTATTGATCTTGTCCAACTGGCGGTCGTTGATGATCGGGCCGATGACCGACATCTGCTCGCTGGGGCTCATCGGCTGGAACTGCTTCACTTTGGCGACCAGCTTCTCGGTAAACTCGGCAGCCAGCTCCTTGGCGACGATCAACTTGTCGGTCGACATGCAAATTTGGCCCTGGTGCAGAAACGCGCCGAAAAAAGCGATATCCACCGCATGGTCGACGTCCGCGTCCTTCAGGACGATCAACGGATTTTTCCCGCCCATCTCCAAGATGACGCGTTTGAGATTGGCCGAACACTGGTTGGCGATCTGCTTACCGACAGCCGTCGATCCGGTGAAACTGATTCTGTCGACCTTCGGATGCTCGATCATCCGTCTTCCAACCTCGGCGACAGAGCCTCGCGAGCAAGTCACCACGTTGACCACGCCTTTCGGCAGACCGGCCTCTTCCAGAAACTGGGCGATCATAATGCCGCCGGTGAGCGGCGCGTCTTCGGATGGCTTAATCACCGCCGTGTTGCCCAATGCCAAAGCATAAATAAAGCCACGCAACGACAGATAGAGGGGGAAGTTCCAAGGCGAGATCACACCAACGACGCCCGCCGGCTGACGAACGGTCATGTTGACCTTGCCCGGCACATTGGACGGCATAATTTCACCCAATTCCCGGTTCACTAAACCCGCCGCTTCGCGGAGCGCCGCAGGGACCAGGCTTATTTCGAACATCGCCTTACCGAAAGTCGATCCGGTTTCCGTGATCAAGGCGTCCAAAAATTCGTTCTGCCGGGCATTGAAAACGTCGACGGCCTTGTAGAGAACCTCGGCGCGCGCCGCAGCGGGCAAAGCGGCCCAGGTTGGTTGGGCCTGGGCCGCAGCCTCAACCGCCGCATCCAGATCGGCCACCGTTCCGTCGGGGATTTGGCAGAACGCCGACCGAGTAGTCGGGTTGAAATTTTCAAACGTTTTGCCCGATTGAGAGGGGACCCATTCACCACCAATCAGCATGCGATGATCTTCGGCGTTGGCGTCGCCAACAGGCACCGCAACCGCGGCTTCGGATAATCCAGTCATGTGCGCCTCACTGTTACAAAGAGTTTTTTTGTTCTTGGAACTATAAGCCGCACATTTCCTGAAAAATGCTCCGGTTCGGTCAATTTATGGCGGGTTTAAATCAAAATCGCCGCCCGCTATGGAGAATGCCTCACAAGGCTCCTAATGCGTCGAGTTTTGCTGGTATTTTTTTGGTGTTTCACCGATCTGTTTACGGAACTGGCCGATAAAATGCCCCACGTTGCTGAACCCCAGGTCGAAGCAGACACTGGTAACGGAACGGTGGGGGTCGCTTAACATTTCGCAGGCTTTTCTGATCTTCACCTGGGTGATGAACTGGGCCGGGCTGATCCCAAATTCAGTCTTGAAGCTGCGGTATAAGGTCGCTTGGCTCATACAGGCAACCGACGACAATTCATCCAAGGAGATCCGACGGGCCGGATTTCTTTTGATAAAGTCGATGGCGGCGGCAAGCCCGGTATCGGGACGATCCTTTGAAGATTCCGCCATGAGAAGGCCTTGTGCGTTGGCCTGTAGCACCCGCACGATCAGCTCGGAGATATTCAACTCGATTAGCGCATCTCGATAGGGAGAGTCCTCATGCCGATAGATATGCATGAGTTTATCGATCTGATGATCGATCAGCGGTGTATTTCGAAATAGAGAATGTCCTTTAGTATTCAGCTTCAACTCACCGCCAATGCCTGACCTGGAGCGCGCGTCATTCAGTTTTTCGACGACGTTATCGATCTGCCATTTCTCGACTTCGATGCAGATGCACTCGGTCGGATTTCCAATCCGGGCCTCGGGAAACTCAATCTCCATCAAGGTATCGGGGGGAACGAACATCGACTCGCCGGGAAGAAAGGTGAATGTCGGCGTGTGCGGCATGGTCATGTATTTTTTGCCCATGGTCATGCGGCAGACGATCGGGTTGCCGAACTTCAACGGAACCTGAACCTTCTGGTTGGTCTCATAGACAGAGAACTCCGAATACTTCCCATAGTAGGCGGTTCGGTATTCCACAAGTTTCTCGACCTTCGGTTGGGAAGGCGCAAAAAAGGGTGACTTGCCCATCGACAAAGCTCCAAGCTCGCAGGAATCTGGAGAGTTTGCTAACGGCCTTCTTTTTCTATCTTTTTATTTCCGCCAATGTTTCCCATCGGCATCTCGCCAAACTTTAGATTCCCTGTTTTAGTTCGTTTCCGCCTGCCGTTTTTGGCAACGGCTTTGCCAAGCGGCCTTTACTATAATATGCATCGTCGACCAAACCGGCCCATAAAATCTCGTCCCGACTTGATCGTCCTACCCCCGGGTGTTGACCAGAACGCGGCGAATCAATCGCCTTAAAAGCTCCGCTTCATCGTCTGAAAAGTCCTTCAACGCCTCGTCCTCGACCTCGTAAGCGCGGGGAATCGCCAGGTCGGTGATGGCCCGCCCCTGGGGCGTACTTGTGAGCAAAGTCCCTCTTTTGTCTTCATTGGACTTCTCCCGCGTCAAAAGAGAGCGCTTTTCCAGTTTCGTCACCACCCGGACCAAGGTCGGCGGCTCAAGCCCCGTCGCCACAACAAGATCGCGAAACCGGACGGACTCCCCCTTATGCAAGGCCGCCATGACCCGCCACTCCGGGATCGTTAAACCGTGTTCGGCGAGTGTCGGCGAAAAAAGTCCGAGGATCGCAGAGTGGGCCTGATGCAAAAGGTAAGGAACGTACTCTTCCAAACAGAATGCCTGCCGATCAATTATTCCCAACTTATTCATTCCATATGAACTCATTTATATCTGCTTTAGCATCAAAATTACATAGCCATTTTATAGAAAAATAGCGCATTTATCAATCTAGAAAGCTGCCTTTTCTCATAATTATAATAATTCCACTTGTCATATTTCATTCAATATGGAACAATTTTTGCGCTGATTTGCCGCCCATCCAGGGCGACGGGTCGGACCAACCGATCAAAAGCAAAGAGGTCGCCATGAGTGCGCTCGGAACCCTGGAAGAGCTCCCCACCGACTACCTTCAATCCCTGACGGCGAAAAACCTCGTGCCGTTGTGGCCGAGCTTAAGAAACCTGCTGCCGCATGGAACGCCATCGCGCAAAACCGTTCCCACGGCATGGAATTACGACGATATCCGCCCCCACCTCCTAAAGGCCGGAGAGCTGACCCCCATCGAAAAGGCGGAACGACGAGTACTCGTCTTGGCAAACCCCGGCTTCGGCCCGGATAGCCTACAGGCGACCGCATCGATCTATCTGGGGCTTCAACTGATTTTGCCGGGCGAGGTCGCCCCCAACCATCGCCACACACCAAGCGCCATTCGCTTTGTCGTTGAAGGGAACGGCGGCTTCACTATCGTCGAAGGCGAGAAGTGCCCGATGGAAAGAGGCGACCTGATCCTGACGCCGCCGGGCCTCTGGCATGAACATGGACACGAAGGAAAAGGCCCCGTTGTTTGGCTGGACGCCCTCGACCTGCCGTTAATCCACGGTCTGGAGCTGTCTTACGCCATTGAGGGCAAATCCCAATCCATTCGCAACGAGCCGGACGCCTCGCGCTCGCGCCATATCCGCAGCGGGCTCGTACCTTACGAAACGCTCGACCGCCAGCGGGCCGATTACCCGCTTTTGCGCTACCCCTGGCGCGAGGTACGGTCCGCACTGGAAAGTCTCAGCCACGTCACGGCACCGGGCAAAGCCGCACAGTTGGCTTACGTAAACCCGGAAACCGGCCAGGAGTGCCTGCCGACCCTCGGCTTTTCGGCACTGATGCTGCGCCCAAGTGAAACGGCCACCTTACCGCGCCGCTCGGCCTCCGCCGTCATTCATGTCGTCGAAGGATCGGCGACCACCAAAGTCGACGACGTCTCCATGGCGATCAGCGAAGCAGACACTTTCGCCATTCCGCCCCATGCACGGGTGAATATCGAAAACAGCTCCGCCCAAACGCCGCTTTATTTGTTCATGACCGACGATGCTCCCTTACAAAGGAAAATGGGCGTTTACGAAGTTTTTGAATAAGGAAACCAAGATGACCCAAACGCTATTTCCGCCGCCCGCCGTCGTAACAGTCAAAATTCAGGGAAGTGACGAAGTTTTTCCCGTTCGCCGGATATTCTGCGTCGGACGCAACTACGAAGCTCACGCAAAGGAAATGGGCGTCCAGATTGACCGGGAAGCACCGTTCTATTTCACCAAGGGACGTGACGCCATTGTTCCATCGGGCGCCACCATCCCCTACCCTCCGGGGACCAGAAACTACCACTACGAAATGGAGCTTGTCCTCGCCATCGGGAAAGGCGCCTGGGAAATCGGCAAAGCCGACGCCAAATCGGTTCTTTACGGTTACGCCTGCGGCCTGGACATGACCCGGCGCGACCTCCAACTCGCCGCGCGGGAAAAACAGCGCCCGTGGGATTTGGGGAAGGATTTCGAGCAATCGGCAGTCATCTCCCCCATCACCCCCATCGGCAAGACGGGCTTTATCGACTCGGGCCGTATCGAACTGTCGGTAAATGGACAGGCAAAACAGTCCTCCGACCTTTCCTTACTGATCTGGTCGCCGACCGAGCTTATTTCGCACCTGTCGCGCTACTACCACCTCCAACCCGGCGATCTGATCTACACCGGAACGCCAGAAGGCGTCGGCCCCGTCCAGTCGGGCGACCTCATCGAGGGCTCAATCGAAGGGATTGGAAACATCAGCCTAGCTATTGGCGACCCGGAAGAATAGTGGGGTCAGCATGAAACTGCATGGATATTTCCGGAGTTCGGCGTCCTGGCGGGTCCGTATCGCCATGGGCATCAAACGCATCCCCATCGAGCATATATCGCACCACCTCCGCCGAGGCGAGCAACGCACACCGGACTACTTATCGATCAACCCTCAAGGGTTGGTTCCGACATTGGAATTACCAGACGGTACGGCATTGAGCCAGTCACTGGCTATTATTGAATGGCTCGACGAGATTTTTCCACACCCATCATTGCTTCCCGACGACCCAACCCGTCGCGCGAAGGTGAGAGCGTTTGCCTTAGCACTGATCGCCGATACCCACCCCATTCAGAACCTGAAAGTTCTAAATGCCTTAAGGGAACTCGGGCATGACGAAAAGGTCGTTACCCAATGGGCGGCCGAGGCCAACCGCTCCGGGCTTGAAGCTTGCGAGGCCCTGCTCGACGGGCAAACCGGCCCCTACTGCTTCGGCGGCGCGCCGACATTGGCGGATATCTGCCTGGTCCCGCAGCTGGGAAATGCCCGGCGGTTCGGCGTCAAGGTCGAACGCTTCCCCCGGCTGCTTGAGTGCGAAGCCGCCTGCAACGCCCTCGATGCCTTTGCCGCGGCAGTGCCGAACATGCAACCCGACGCGGAATGACGGATGCACGCCATGATCACCAATAGCATGGAAGTTGAAGTATTTTTGGCGACGGCGATCCGGCGAAAATCATGCTCTATCCCAATTACTTCAAGCTGTCGGAAAGAACCCTTGCCCGAAGCCGTCGTCAGCGCCCTTTTGAAGATCGGACGCAACCAGAAATAAAACGGAAAGGCCGCCGGTTCGGCGGCCACGCGGAGGACGAAGCTATGAAAATCAAAATCGTTGGCGCTGGACCCGCCGGTCTGCATTTTGCGGCGTTGATGAAGCGCAGCGACCCATCTCACGAAATCACCATCTATGAACGCTCCCCAAGAGAAGCGACCTGGGGGTTTGGCGTCGTATTCTCCGACCGCGCTCTTGAGTTCCTCAAAACGGACGATCAAGAACTGTACGACTACCTTACACCCCATTTCGAAAGCTGGCCCGACATCACCGTCGTACACAACGACACAAGCATCCCAATCGCCGGAAACGGGTTCACCTCCATCGGACGGCTGGAGCTTTTGACCCTGATGTACCGGTTCGTTGAGAACCTCGGCGTGAAAATCGAATTCGAGACCGAAAAAAACTCCTTTGCCGATATCGGGAAGACCGACCTCATTGTTGGCGCCAACGGGGCCTTCTCCTGGATTCGTCAGGAAAACGAAGACAAGTTCCAAACCACGACGGACTGGAGGCCAAACCGTTTCATCTGGTATGGCAGCACCAAGCCTTTCAATAGTCTGACGTTGACGTTTCGGGAAGCGGATGCCGGAGTCTTTTGCGCCCACCACTACCGCTATGCGCCGGACCGCAGCACCTTCCTCGTCGAGGTAACAGACGAGACCTGGCGTAAAGCCGGTTTCAAGACCATGAGTCCTGAAGACACTATCGAATATTGCCAGCGGGTGTTCGCCAAGGATCTGGACGGTCACCGGATTTTATCGAACAACTCGTTCTGGCGGCAGTTTCCGGCAGTTTGGAACGAAAACTGGAGCTTCGACAACGTCGTTCTGATGGGCGATGCTCTACGCACGGCCCACTTCTCCATAGGCTCCGGGACAAGGCTCGCCATGGAAGACGCTATCGCCCTCTACCGCGCCATTCAGGAAAAGGGCAACGACTTACAAAGCGCCCTTGCCCGCTATAAAGAAATTCGACTGCGCCCAATGAAAGCCATCTGGGATGCTGCCAATGTCAGCATCCGCTGGTACGAGGAAATGGACGAGTTGATCAAGCTCGACCCCATCGATTTTGCTTACTCCTACATGACCCGGACCGGCAGACTTGATCACGCCGAAGTCAAGCGTCGCGACCCTCAGCTTGCGGCGGCCTATGAGAAACTACACGCGGGAGAGATTTTAGGAGCATAAACCACTCTCCCTTCAATTCAGCTCGTGCAGGTGACCAATCAGGGGAATAGTTCTGCAGAGTTTTCGAAAATCCGCGTCAACATACGGAAAAGAGTATCAACTTCGTCGTCAGAGAACCCCTTAAGAGCGGTCCCTTCGAATTTCATTGCCCAAGGGATCAGAGCCTTGGTTACCTTGCGGCCCTTCGGCGTCAGGTCGACGACCACCGTTCGGGCATCCAGCTTGCTTCTCTCCCGAGTGACCAACCCTCGATCATCCATGGTGACGAGCAGACGGGACAATGTCGATTGCTCAATGGTGGTATCATCGGCGATATCATTGACCTTGAGTTCACCGTGGTGCCACAGAACCGCCAAAACGCGCCACATGGGAAGCGTCAGGTCGAAATGCTTCAATTCCTTGGTGAACGCGGTCGCCAAAGCAACGCCCGTTCTGTTCAGGTGGTAAGGAAGATAGCGCTCAAGGTCGAACATCATATCCCGACGAGAAAATGAAAAACGTTTGAACAACCGTTATTTCCGTCGAGAGGACTCGTCGCGATCAGCGTTGACCACAATACCTTTCTCGGCGTGAAACCGGGCCAAGGCATCCTGATACTCTTTAATTGCCGTTTCGGAAACCTCTGCACCGCATTCATAGCAGGTGTTGGTGTGGCGATCAAACCATCGACACCCACATTCGTCGCAACCCAATTCCGGGCCGCCTCGCGGATTATGGAATATCACTTTCAGGTCTCCCTCGATCACTATATCGCCGATATAAGGACGGCTTCCGAGAGCAGAGCGTATTTATATCAAACCACTTCGTGCTGAAATAGGAATGCGTAAATCCACTCATTCTCATGTGTAGAAGTCCATCGCGCTCTAGCGGCAAGCCCCAGCGAAAGCCACCCCCAACGACAACATCACATCTTCGTATCCCGCCTCGATCAGCTCACATTGGCGGCGCAGCACATAGCATACCAGATTGCCGCGTCGAACCAGACGCTTGAGCACCGGAAGAGCATCACCTTCAAGCTCGCCCGAAATTTGACAGATCGCCTCCTCATCGCCAACCAGCAACACGTCAACGCCTGCGTCCCGGTAACCGGGAAACGGCTTACCCAAGGCGACCAACCGTCCCCCCTGCGCCTCCCAAACAACCATTGTGGCGTCGGGTGTGTTGACGTCGCCCCGCCGGGCGACGCCGATCCGGCATCCGTCGTCCAAGTCGCCGAACAGCCGGCTATGACGGTCCAGCAAGCCCTGCCAACGGCAGGGCTCTGGAAGCGGCGTCATCATATCCGGCACCCCAGACGATAACCGTCCTGAATGGCAACTCCCAGACCGCGCGGTGTGATGGCGTCGCCAACCGGATGGACCTCATCGACCATCCATTCGAATGCATGCACCAATTCCTGCCTGGGAACAGCATTTTGAGCGGCGATCACCGTATCGGCGGGAAGAACGCTGGCCTCACCATTCTTATCCATGATATGGACGCCGTCTGCGCCCACCTTGGTAACCTTAGCACCGGTCACCGCAGTGATTTCAAGCTCTTCAACCCAGGCGGTATGACGCCATTTCCACGACGGCATCACGTCGCCCGCCAGCCGTTTGCTCTCTTCGATGATGGTAACGTCATATTTTTGTTCGGCTAGATTTTCAGCAATCGTTAGGCCGACCTTGCCGCCGCCGAGAATCACCACGCGGCCTTCGACCTTATGCTTTCCAGCCGCAACTTCCTTAGCATCCAAAATCGTCACGCCTTCATCACAAGCGGGGTTGGCCGCCATATCGACCTTTGCTCCGGTGGCGATGATGGCCACATCGTAGACATGCAGCAGCTCACGCATCAAGTTTGGATCGACGGCGGTATTCAGTTTCATCTCGACACCCAGCTTCTCGGCCATGACTTCGTAGTACCGCAATACCGACAGCATATCATCCCGATTGGCGATATCGTTGTGGGCGTAACCGTAGAGCGAGCCGCCAATGTAGGATTCGCGGTCGAACACCGTAACCTCATGGCCGCGCTGAACTGCTGTCAGCGCACATTCCATGCCTGCAGGACCGGCGCCAACCACCATGATTTTTTTCTTCACCGCCGCCGGACTGATGTTGTACTCGGGCTCAACTTCATGGCCCAAAGCAGGGTTCATGGTGCAGGTGTAGGGCAAATCGCGGAACAGCCGCGAGAGACAGTTGAGACTGCCAACGCAGCGACGCACCTCGTCCATGCGGTCCTCGGCCGCCTTGTGCAACATTTGAGGATCGGCCAAAAGGGGACGACACACCTCCCAGAAGTCCATTACACCGTCTTCCAGGCACTGGTTGGCCTCTGCCGGGTTTGGCAGGCGCTGTCCGAAGGCGATCGGCACATCGGGCAACAAATCTTTGGCCCGTTTCGAGAGATAATTCCAATATCCCGGCTCAATGTCGCGGCCGATGGAGGATTCCGGCGCCTCCTGCCAACCGACGGTTACGCTGATCATGTCAACGCCCTGGTCGGCAGCCAGTTGCATCAATTCGAAGCATTCCTCTTCGGTGTTGCCGCCCCATTTATCCATCAGCTCGGTACCGTTCAGACGAACGATCAGAGGATGGTCGGGAGTGGCCTGTTTGATGGCGTCGATCAGTTCACACATAAACCGCCCGCGATTTTCTACCGACCCGCCATATTCATCGGTCCGCTGATTGGTGAACTTGGAATTGAAGGTCGCCAGCAAATAACCCATGAAGCTGGTGATCTCCGTCCCGTCGAACCCGGCCTTGACGGCGCGCGCCGCGGCCTCGGCATGCTCTCTGATGGTTTGTTTGATCTGGTCCTTGGTGATCTCGCGCGGCGGACGGAAATGGGGCAGCGTCTGCGGGACGATCGACGGCTGGATGCAATAACCGAGATCGATGCCGCCGTACCGTCCGGCATGCAGGATCTGCTGGATCGCCATGCCGCCGTTGTCCTTAATCATCCGGGCGATCATTTCAAACTGCGGCAGAAACTTATCATCGAAGATGGCGACTTGGCGGAAATAGGCCTTCCCTTCGCCCAATGGATCGGGGTAGGCGCCTTGGTTCGTAATGATTCCGCAGCCCGTTTCGGCAATCACCTTGGTCCGCGCCAATTCGCGCGGCGTAATGAATCCGTCACGCGTGTTGTAGTTGGAGACACAGCAAGCGCCGTATTTGACCCGGTTCTTGATCTCCTGACCGGCAAAGGTCGTCGGCGAGAACAGGGTTTTCAGTTTCGCTTCTCCAGGACGTGTCATCGTAGGCCTCCCAAGTTCATTTCGTTATTTGGCTTCGGCCGCCAACGTGGCGGCGATTTGATCGCGCAGTGTGCGCCTAAGAATTTTCCCCGCTGGCGACAACGGGAATTCGGAAACAATTTCCAGCCGTTCCGGCAACTTGAATTTGGCGATACGCTGGGCTAGCAGAAAGTCTTTCAGCCCCTCAAATGTCAACTCACCCTCCGGTTTAAGGGTCACAAAGGCGCAGGCCTTTTCGCCGAATACTCTGTCAGGCATAGCGACGATGGCGACCCCCCGAACGGCGGAATGCTTGAGGATGTAGTTTTCGACCTCATCCGTACTGATTTTCTCACCACCACGGTTGATTAGATCGTTCTTACGGCCTTCGGTGACGACGTAGCGACCGAATTTCTTAACGATATCGCCCATCCGGTAAAAGCCGTCCTCGGTAAAAGCCTTGGCGTTGACGTCAGGCGCGTTGTAGTAGCCGCGAATAGTGTAGGGACCGCGCACGATCAACTCTCCCGCTTCGCCATCCGGCACTTCGTTACCTTCCGGATCGATGACTTTGATTTCATCATCATCACACATCGGCGCGCCGGAGCTTTCGAGAACCTTGTCGTCCGGGTCGTCCAGCCGCGTTAGGTTGAGCAATCCTTCGGCGGTTCCATAGACTTCTTGGAACTGACAGCCGAGGCGCTTGCGCAGCCGGTCACGGAGTTCCGGCGACAACCGGGCTCCACCGTTCTGCACAACCTCAAGCGAGCTTTTATCGAAGTCGTCGAGCTTCGGATCGTTCAGCCAGTTGACGACGAGCGGCACCGCCGCCGGAATAGCCGTCACTTTTTCCTTCTCAACAAGGGTAAAAACGGTTTCGCAATCAACCTTGGGGGAGACGACAACCCGCCCGCCCCAGGCGATCGCGCCCAAAGCGCCAGGCGATCCCAGAGTATAGTTATGGGCCAACGGCAAGGCGGCCAGCAAAACGGTATCCGGTCCGAACTGCGCAATCTCGGCGCTGCGTTTGAAGTTGTAGATATAGTCGTTGTGGGTTCGCGGGATCAGCTTCGGCAAAGCCGTCGTACCGCCTGATAAAAGCATCAAAACGACATCTTCGGGATCCAGGTCCACCGCTTCGATAGCGTCCATATCAGCTTTCGAAGGCTCCATCCCCATCAGTTCGGTGAGGGAGACCTGACCGTCAAGCGCCTCGCCCGCCACCATGATGTGCTCGATTGATGGAACTTCCGCCTTAATCGTCTCCGCCATCGGACGGAAATCAAAGCTGCGCACACTCTCGGGAACGAACAGGGCCTTTGCCTTGGAGAACGATCCGAAGTGCCGCAGCTCCTCTTCCCGATGCGGCGGGAGCGCCATGACGGGGATCACGCCTAATCGCGTTAGCGCCAAAAAGACAATGAAGAAGTCGGCTCCATTGGGCATCTGGAAGACCGCTCGATCCCCTTTGCGTAACCCCAGCCCATAGAAATGGGCCGCCAGCCTCAAACTTCCGTCCCACCATTGACTAAGGGTAAGCCGGCGATCGGAATCGATCACCGCCACATGATCGGGGCGCTTCTGGGACAGCTTTTCAATGAATTGCGGAATGGTTTGATCGCACCAATACCCCTTTTCACGGTAGGCGCGTGCGAACTCCTCCGGCCACGGCGTGCAACCTTTCAACATATCTCTCTCCCTGAACCTATTTTCCCGTGACGAATGCACGCCACTTTTTACGATAAATTCATTTTATATGCATTTGCATGGTTTTCAAGATGATTCTTTTTTGTGCATTTTTTAGTGTTTTCTTTTTAATTTCATTGAGTTAAATAATTTGCGTCAAAACTGTTTTTGCTAAAACTAATGTTATTGCATTATTTTTCTTTGCATATTATTCTGCACAAAATTTTAACAAGCTCTTTTGGAGGCATAAAAAAAGCTCGGCACAAACACCCATATCATTAGGTGTTAACGGGGCGGCGAGGCAAAAACCGGAGCGACAACTTCAAAAAAAACCGTTCTCCACACCGCGCTCAAACCGGGATGTTGCCTTAGGCCACTACCGGCAATGCGCCGACCGCCCCTCGCCCCCTTCAAGGAGTGACCCGGAACAACTTTCCGGACCAAGTAAAGAAATTGGAAAACAAAAGAGCGGCCAAGGGCTGCAGGAACTGACGAGGAGTACGCTCAACATGGTAACAAACGCATACCGGTGGACGATGACCGGGGTTAACGAGCCCATGAACAAAGAGGCCTTCGAAATCGAAGCGCCGGAATCAAACGAAGTCTTGGTGGAAATCGCCGGTTGCGGCGTTTGTCATACGGACTTGGATTACTACTACAACGGTGTGCGCACCAACCACCCGCTGCCCCTGGCGCTTGGTCACGAAATCAGCGGAAGGGTAATCCAGGCCGGCAAGGAAGCGGAATCCTGGCTTGGCAAAGCCGTCATCATTTCCGCCGTCATCCCCTGCGGCGAATGCGACCTCTGCAAGCGCGGCAAGGGGACGATCTGCCGCAGCCAAAAAATGCCTGGCTACGACATCCAAGGCGGATTCGCCACCCACATTACCGTTCCCGCTCAAGGCCTGTGCGAAATCGATGAAGACCGCCTCAAGCAGGCTGGATTGGAATTGGCCGAGGTATCGGTCGTCGCCGATGCCTTGACGACCCCATACCAAGCCGCCGTTCAGGCAGGCATCAGCGAAGGCGATCTGGTCGTCGTGATCGGCTGTGGCGGGGTCGGCGGGTATTCGGCCCAGGTAGCCGCAGCGATGGGCGCGACGGTCGTCGCCCTCGACATCGATCCGGCGAAAACGGAGGCATTAAAAAGCAAAGGCGTCGCCTCCCTCACCTTGAACCCCAAGGATTTTCCAAGCTCAAGAGACATCAAAAAGGAGATCGGCGCTTTCGCCAAAGCCCAGGGATTGCGGCCAACGGAATGGATTATCATGGAATGCTCGGGTAGCGTTCCCGGCCAGCAACTGGCCTTCAATCTCTTGGTCCACGGCTGCACGCTTTGCGTCGTCGGGTACACGATTAACAAAGGCGAGTTCCGCCTCTCCAACCTTATGGCCTATCACGCCCGGGCGCTCGGCAACTGGGGCTGTCCGCCGGACCTCTACCCAGGCGCTCTGGAACTGGTTCTTTCAGGCAAGATCAACGTTAAGGATTTTGTCGAAATCCGGCCACTGGACGATATCAACGCCGTCTTCACGGCGGTCCACAACCACGAGCTAACCCGCCGAGCGGTCCTTGCCCCTTCTAAAGGATAGTCGAGTCTCGCCCCCCGCATTCAAATGCCACTGCAGCAATTCAGCCAGCCCATTAGAGGGCTGGCTGTCCCAACATCGGTCCCAACACGGAATGTACTTATAACGCGTTTGATTGGGTTGTTGACCTTCTCCCTGAATCTTGATCCAGTTTGGAGTTAGTGTTTTCGTATTTTTTTCGGAGGCGCTTATGAAGCGCAGATATACGGACGAGCAGATCATCGGGATTTTGAAAGAGCACGAAGCCGGGGTGACGGTGAAGGAGCTCT
>CBDUMN010000079.1:0-16636 GCA_965368335.1 uncultured Rhodospirillales bacterium | reverse complement strand
CCAGGTCGCAGACTACGGCCTCGTCGAAGACCTCTTCAAAGCCGTGCCGGAATTAAAAGAGGCACTGTAACGACAAGACCCCTGGCGGACGCCGCCCCGGAAACTTCCTCCCCAAGTAACCCTGAACTCCGGGGCGGCGTCCCACTTTTTAATTTCCTGCGCCAATTGTAGTTCACAATAATTTACAGGCGCTTTGAGGGATGCCCGCTTATCTTATGGGCAGAGATAAATCTATTTGGGAGCTATTGCGCTATGACGTCCTATAACGCGCCAATCAACGACATGAAGTTCGTCCTTGAAAACCTCGTCGGTCTGGAAGAGCTGGCTAGCCTTCAGGACTATGAAGAGGTGTCTGGCGATTTGGTCGATGCCGTGTTGGAAGAAGCTGGCAAGGTGGCTGGAGGCGTTCTCGCTCCGCTTAATGAAGCTGGAGATGGCCAGGGCGCAAAACTGGTCGATGGCGCCGTTCAGGTAGCCGATGGCTGGAAAGAAGCTTACAAGTCGGTTGCCGAAGGCGGCTGGATCGGTCTGGCCTGCAATCCCGAATATGGCGGGCAGGGGCTCCCCAAAGCCGTCGGCGCTGCCGTCGATGAGATGTGGCATGCGTCCAATATGGCATTTGCGCTTTGCCCCTTGCTAAGCCAAGGAGCGGCCGAAGCGCTTGAAAACAACGCTTCCGATGAGTTGAAGGCGACGTTCCTCGAAAAGCTGATTACTGGCGAATGGACCGGCACCATGAACCTTACCGAGCCTCAGGCCGGGTCGGATCTGGCCGCGCTGCGCAGTAAGGCGGTTCCGCAAGGTGACGGAACCTATAGGATTTCCGGGCAGAAGATTTTCATCACCTACGGCGACCATGAGATGACCGACAATATCGTTCATCTGGTTTTGGCGCGCACCCCGGATGCGCCTGCTGGCGTAAAAGGCATCTCGCTTTTTGTTGTGCCGAAATACATGGTCAATGAAGACGGTTCTTTGGGTGAGCGTAACGATGTGCGTTGCGTGTCTCTCGAACATAAGCTTGGTATTCATGCGAGCCCGACCTGCGTTATGTCGTTCGGCGATAACGAAGGCGCAATTGGCTACGTGGTTGGCGAAGAAAATCGTGGCCTTGAATATATGTTCGTGATGATGAACAACGCCCGCTTCGGCGTCGGCCTTCAAGGCGTCGCCATGGCTGAGCGCTCTTACCAACAAGCGCTCGAATATGCCAAGGAGCGCGTCCAGGGCAAAACAATGATGTCTTCCGAAGCAAAAGCGCCGATCATCAACCACCCTGACGTGCGGCGTATGTTGATGACGATGAAGGCTTATGCCGAAGCGACACGCGCCATGGCTCTGGTGGCCGGTTCGGCCTTCGATAAAGCTCATAAGTCCAAGGATGTGGACGTTCGGAAGCGCAATAATGATCTGCTCGAGTTCTATACGCCTATCGTCAAAGGCTGGAGCACTGAGATCGGCCAGGAAATGACCTCGGTCGGCGTTCAGGTTCACGGTGGCATGGGCTTTATTGAAGAAACCGGTGCGGCCCAGCACTATCGGGATTCGCGCATTATCACCATTTACGAGGGCACGACCGGCATCCAGGCCAACGATCTGGTATTCCGCAAGACCCTACGCAATGGTGGCGAGGTCGCTAAGAGTGTTCTGGCTGAAATCAAGGCGTTTGATGAAGAGTTGGCGAAGGCCGAAGGCGATGTTTTTGCCTCAATCAGAGAGGCTTTGGCCGATGGTGTCGCAAACGCCGAGCAGGCGACTGACTGGTTGATCGCCAATAGCAACCAGCCGCAAAAGGCTGCTGCAGGCGCTTTTGCTTACCTGCGCTTGATGGGGACGGTCTGTGGCGGTTGGCAGATGGCCCGCGCCGCCCTTGTCGCTAAGGCCAAGATGGACGCTAACGAAGGCGATCCCAAGTTCATGGATGGCAAGATTAAAACGGCGCATTTCTATGCCACGCAAATTATGCCTGTGGCCGAGGCCTTCCGTAAAACCATGACCAATGGGGCCGAAAGCATCCTCGCTCTGGCCGACGATCAATTCTAAAGTATAAGTTCAGTAAGCAAGCATAACTATTTGTGAATAGGAAATAATATGTCTTCACAGCGTGAGGTGGTTATCGTTTCCGGTACTCGAACCGCTATTGGTGGTTTTGGCGGAAGTTTGGCGAGTGTTCCGCCTACGGAACTAGGCGCAATCGTCGCTCGCGAGGCGATGAGCCGCGCGGGCATTGAGGGAAGCGATGTGGGGCATGTGGTTTATGGCAATGTGATCCATACCGAAGCCAGAGACATGTATCTCTCCCGCGTTGCGGCCATGGATGCGGGTATTCCCAAGGAAGTGCCTGCCATGACCTTAAACCGGCTCTGCGGCAGTGGTGTTCAGGCCATTGTTTCTGCAACCCAGTCGGTTTTGCTGGGCGATGCCGAAGTGGCCCTGGCCGGTGGGGCTGAAAGTATGAGCCGGGCTGGCTATTTGGTTCCCGGCGCCCGCTGGGGCACCAAGATGGGGCCGTCGGAAATGATCGATATGATGACGGCGGCTCTCCACGATCCCTTCGGACACGGCCATATGGGAATTACGGCGGAAAACGTTGCGGCCAAACACGATATCAGCCGTGAACAGCAGGACGCCTTTGCCCTTGAGAGCCATCGTCGGGCTGCCAATGCCCTTGAGCAGGGCTACTTCAAGGAGCAGATCGTTCCCGTCGAAGTAAAGAAGCGTCGGGAAACCGTCTCCTTTACGACTGACGAACATGTTCGCACCAATGCTTCGATTGAAGACATGCAGAAGTTGAGGGCGGTGTTTAAAAAGGACGGAACGGTCACGGCAGGCAATGCCTCGGGCATCAACGATGGTGCGGGCGCTGTTGTTTTGATGGAGGCCAAGGAAGCCGAGAAACGTGGGGCCAACCCCATGGCGCGCATCGTTTCTTACGGTCATGCGGGTGTTGAGCCTGAACTGATGGGAATGGGGCCGGTGCCTGCCAGTGAGCAGGCTTTGAAACGGGCTGGGCTTTCGGTCGATGATCTGGATGTTATCGAGTCGAACGAAGCCTTTGCTTCCCAGGCCTGCGCGGTTTCCAAGGTTCTCGGTCTCGATCCGGCCAAGGTCAATCCCAATGGCGGCGCTGTTGCTTTAGGGCACCCGGTGGGTGGCACTGGCGCGATTATTACCGTCAAGGCGCTTTATGAGTTGCAAAGGACGGGCGGTCGCTATGGTCTGGTGACCATGTGCATCGGCGGCGGTCAGGGTATCGCCCTGGTGCTGGAAAACCTCCAGCGGTAAAGCTCGGCAAACACACCGAAACGATAGGCTCGCCCCTTTGATTGAGAGGCGGGCCTTTTGTTGCTTGCCTCCCAACGGATCAAGGGCTAAACCTGCGCGCCATGAGCCAGGAAACCGAGACCATTATCGTTCGCTACGCCCAGGAAGTGGCGACTAAGTCCAACCAGACCCGCAAGCGTTTCGATAAAATTCTGAAACGGAATATCGACGACGCGATGACGTCCGTGGGGGCTGAGTACACCCATAAGCTGGTTATGGGGCGCATTATGTTGGAAACACCTCAGGCGGAAAAGGCCATGGAGGTGCTGCCTCGGGTTTTCGGCATCAGTTCCATCTCCAGGGTGCAGGGTTACGCTTCGGCCGATCTGGAAGAAATCATTGAAGCCGGAAAGGTGCTTTTCGCCGAGAAGGTGCGGGGGCGGACATTCGTTGTCCGCGCTAAACGAACCGGCAAGCATCCGTTTAAATCTCCCGATATCGAGCGTCGATTGGGCGGCGCTTTGGTGGAGCATGGCGGCGGCAAGGTCAAACTCAAAAATCCGGAGGTGACCGTCCGGGTTGAGGTGATGGACACCAAGGCGTTTCTTTACACCGACCGGGTGCCGGGAGCAGGGGGGCTGCCGCTCGGCACACAGGGGCGGGTGGTTACCTTAATGTCGGGAGGGTTCGATAGCCCCGTTGCAGCCTGGCGGGTCATGCGACGTGGCGCACCCATGGATTTCGTCTTTTGCAATCTCGGTGGCGTGGCCTATGAGCGCAGTGTCCTAATGGTGACGAAAGCTTTGATCGATAACTGGTCTTATGGCTATTCACCGCGCTTCCATGTGGTGGAGTTCAATGATGTCATCGACCACATGCGCGATAAAGTTTATCAGCCCTATTGGCAGGTCGTGCTCAAGCGCCTGATGTACCGGGCGGCCAACAAAGTGGCTTTCCAAACCTATGCCGACGCCATTGTGACGGGTGAGGCCATTGGGCAGGTTTCCTCACAAACGCTGTCCAATCTGGCCTCTATCGAATCTATTTCCGAAAAGCCTGTTTTGCGTCCGGCCATCGGTTTTGACAAAGAAGAGATCATCCGTGAGGCGTTCCATATCGGAACGGGGCAGATTTCGGAGAATATCAAAGAGTTCTGCAACCTCACCGAACGCAAACCCGTAACTTCAAGCTCAATCTACGAAATTGACCGTGAGGAAGGCAAGATGGACTTATCCGTTCTTGCCGATGCCCTGGAAAACAGGAAAGTGCTTGAGGTTAAAGAGGTCAGCCCCCGCGACATGAGCGCGCCTTATCTGTTTAAGAGTGAAATTCCCCAAGGCGCGGTGGTTATCGACTGCCGTCATAAGGGAGAATTTGAAGAATGGCGGATCAAGGGCGCGCAGCACCAAAACGCTTTCAAGCTGGTTGAAAACTACCGAGTGCTCGATAAAGACAAGACCTATATCGTCTATTGTGCATTTGGCACCCAATCTCCTTATGTTGCAGAGACGCTGCAACGTCACGGCTACGATGTCTACGCTTTCGAGGGAGATATCGCGGCGGTGCGTAAGTATGCGGAAGAAAACGGACTCTCCGACGACGCCGACGTCTAGTCCCTTGTTGCCTCGCCTGCTTGGTGACATGATAGCTCCTTATGAAAGGGAGGGTTGAATGACCGTTGGGCAGCAAGACAGTGCTATCAAGCTAGGGGTTTCGTCCTGCCTACTTGATGAGAATGTGCGTTACGATGGTGAAAGCGTTCGTAATGCGTTGATTGCCGACGAACTCAGCCCTTTTGCTAAATTCATTCCCATCTGCCCTGAAACAGAAATCGGCCTGCCGACACCCCGTCCACCGGCCCATCTTGTGCATGAAGACAACCGTCTTCATTTTCGTGAAATCGACAGTGGCCGGGACCATACGGCTAAATTGCTCGACCTTGCCGAACGACGGGTTGCCGAGCTTCGAAAAGAAAAAATTTCGGGTTTTATCTTCAAGAGCAAATCGCCCAGTTGCGGCCTTTACTGGCTCGAGGTGCGGGAGAACGACAAAGTGACCGGCGTGACGGGTCGGGGTGTTTTCGCCCGGGTTATCACTGAGCGTATGCGGGGGCTGCCGGTTGAAGAAGAGCGTCGTCTCAAAGATCCGAGGCTTTTTGAAAACTTTCTCGAACGGGTTTTTGCCTATAACCGAATGAATCGTTTGTTCGACGGCCAATGGGATATCAATGCCTTAGCAGAGTTTCACGCCAAAGAGAGTCTTCTTTTGATGGCTCATGATCCCGAGGCGAACAACTATCTTGGCATGATGATTGGAGAGGCCTTCGACTGGCCCAAGCATCAGGCTGCCAATGAATACCGCCGTGGGTTTATGGCGGCCCTCTCCAAGCCCGCAGATCGCCAAGCTCATAAGGACGTATTGGAGCATGTCGCCGGGTTTGTCGAAAGCCGTGTTAACGAAACGGAAGCGGACGTGGTGAAAACCGTTATTGCCGGGTATGAGAAAGGTGAAGTGGGCCGCTCGGTGCCGCTTGGCGCTCTGGAAGACCTGCTTCTTCGCCACAAGATGAGCTTTTTGGCGGACCAGAGTTATTTTAAACCGTTTCCTTTGCCACTGATGACCGATCAGCGGCTTTAGGCGATAACGCCATCAATCCTTAAGCGGTCGATTTCTTCGTTTTTTATATTAAGGATACTGCTCAGGACTTCGTGGGTATGCTGCCCTAGTTGGGGGGGCGCCGTTTCGCCATGATTGATTTGTCCGTTCATACGGAGCGGAGGGGCCGCCATGGGAACGGTTTCCGAGGCTGGATGAGGGAGCTCAAGTTTGAGGCCACGCGCTTCGATTTGATCCTGTGCGAAAACCTCGCCGATATCGTTGATCGGCCCGCAAGGAACAGCTTCACTGCCAAGATACGTCTCCCATTCCGCTGTGGTCTTTTGCGCCATCCAATTGGCGACTAGAGGGATCAGATCGGCCCGATTAAGCACCCGTTGAGCATTGGTTGCAAAACGGGAGTCTTCAGCGAGCCCTGGCTGACCAGCAACTTTACAGAACTTGGCGAACTGCCCATCGTTGCCAACCGCCAGCAACAGGTGCCCGTCTTTAGTGGCAAAGCTTTGGTAAGGGGCGATGTTTGGGTGCGCCGAGCCCATTCGTTGAGGAACATTCCCGCTAATAAGATAGTTGGATGCCTGATTGGCGAGCAGGCCGACTTGAACGTCGAAAAGAGCCATGTCGATATGCTGACCGGCTCCTGTAGCTTCTCGTTGTCTTAACGCAGCCTGGACCGCAATGACGGTGTATAGACCTGTTACGAGGTCGACGATGGGGATGCCAACCTTCATCGGGCCGCCGCCCGGCTCGCCATCGGCTTCACCGGTAATACTCATCAAGCCACCCATCGCCTGAATCATTACGTCGTAACCGGCCCGTTCTTTGTTCGGTCCGGTTTGTCCGAACCCGGTGATCGATGCGTAGATCAGCCCGGGATGGAGCTTCTTGAGGGTCGAGTAATCGAGGCCGTATTTGGTTAATCCGCCAACTTTAAAGTTTTCGATCAAAATGTCTGATTTTTCAGCCAGTTGAGTGATTAAAGCCTGGCCCTCAGGTGTCGTTATATCGACGCAAACCGATTTCTTCCCTCGGTTGGCTGCCAGATAGTATGCGGATTCTTTCGTTTCTTCTCCATCGGCGGTCTTTAGGAAGGGCGGTCCCCAGGTGCGGGTGTCGTCGCCCGTTCCAGGCCGTTCAACCTTGATAACTTCCGCTCCGAGATCGGCCAAAACCTGCCCAGCCCAGGGGCCGGCCATAATGCGGCTGAGTTCCAAAACACGAATGCCGGAAAGCGGTTTATCTGGAAGGTTTTTCATGCCGCCATGGAACACGATTCCCGGCGGTAGGGGAAGGCGTTATGAGGCGAAGTGGGCGAAGGCTTCCTGAACGACGATTGAAATGAGAACGAATGCACTCATGCCAATGAGTAATTTATCGATCTTGGACATAAAACGGCCTTCCCAATAATCCCGGAGTAAAAGGCATATGGGGTGGGGCGTCAAACTTTGTAAGGAGGGCTAACAATAATTTTTAACGTTCTCTGTTCAGGCGCTCTTTGTCTGATACATACTCCACCCATCGCCCGATATCTTTTAGAGAAAAGCGCGCCGTGACTGCTTTCTTCCGCCGGTCGTAAATGGCGAAACGTTCCCGTTCTTCATAAACGGTTATGTTGGGACCTTTGAAAATGACCTTACGGCCGATGGGTCGTTCCATGCTGTCGCCTCCATCTTCTTAAATTCTTACGCGGAAGTGAAAACAAGGCAAGGGACAGCTTGACCTTTGGGACGCAAACCATCAGTCTGCGCGCACTTAAATATCGAGCTTTTTGGGGTGCCTTAAATGACGACCGGAAACCAATCACTGCAGTTTGGAGATTACACGGTAACCATCGTGGTGAGTGAGCCGCCTTGGTACCAGAACTGTTTTATTGTGCAGAAAGGTAAAGAGGGCGATCAGATCGTCATCGATCCGGGCGCAAATCCGGCCAGAGTCTTGGAGCAAATTGCGGCCAGTGGGGGTAAGGCGACCGATGTTTTGCTGACCCATGGGCACCCGGATCACATCAGCGGCGTGCGGGGCGTTCAGGATGACCTCAATATCCCTTGTCATGCTCATTCGGACGAAAAGCCTGTGCTCGATCAGGCGGTTTCCATGGCATCCATGATGATGGGAATGCAGCTTGAAGAGCCTAAAGACCTCCAGTTTTTTGAAGGCGAGCCGACGCTAAAATTTCTCGATAGTGACGTAAAAACCGTTCATACGCCGGGCCATACGCCAGGCGGTGTTTGTTTTGTCTTCGACGGTTTCGCCTTCACCGGCGATACCCTGTTCAACCATGGCGTCGGCCGGACCGATCTACCGGGTGGCAATGGCCAGACGTTATTTGAATCGATCACACGTTTCCTCGACGAAGTGCCTGAGGAGACGGTCCTGTTCAGCGGCCACGGTCCTCACTGGACGGCTGGCGAAGCTTCCATGTGGTGGAAAGCGGCTTTTTAGTGAACCTGAAATTCGTCTTCGACGAGCCGGAACTCGACGGGGTGTATCAGCTCGGTGCTGGCGACGAGGACCGAATGTAGTTTGCCGTCGAGATTCCGTTCCCAGAATTTCAAGAAGCCGTATAGTTCGGGAAATTTCGGTGCGAGATCGAGGTTTTGCCAGATGAATTTCTGGAGGAGCGCCGGATGATCGGGCATGTGATAGGTGATCTCGGCCGTGGTCAGGCGATAGCCTTGAAGTTGCCTTTCTAAACTGCTCATGAGCGTCTCCTTCGTTTCTATTTTTCTGGATGCCTCTGCCTATCCTGTTTTTATATGGAGATAGAATGAACGATTTCCGGTAAAGAAACCGTGAAATCAGCCTGTTAGCACTCTTTGTTGATCGGTGCTATGAGGTTTTTGTTGGGGCCCGGCGCAGCTCATGGAGAATGAATCGGGCCGGGTGCAGGGCTTCAATAATTTCCTGATCGAAGGGAAGCGCCGCCCCGACAATTATCGCGGCTAGAGCCTCTGCTGAAGGCAGGGCAGTCTGAAAACCGCGGGAACCCAATCCCGCTAGAGTATAGAGCCCTTCCAGATAGGTCGCTGTAGGATAGCTTTCGGTTTTTCGCCCATGGTGAAGGTCTGCGTAGTCTCGTTGGTAGGCTTTTCGGAGTGGCAAGGGCCCAACCAAAGGCATTCTGTCAGGTGTAACGGCTCTTAGAGAGGCGCGGCCTTTCAAGGGTAAGTTTACGAGGTTTTGTCGCAATGCGGGTTGGTGCTTTTCCAGGATATTAAGGCAACGTTCCTGATGGTCTTGGGTAACCTCTTGCCAGCTTGCGTCTTCTATGTCGGCCCAACGATCATAGGTCGCGCCCAAAACACGCATCTCATTGAATGCCGGGGAAAGATAGCCGCCGAATGAGAAAGGTGTTTTCGGCAAGGTGTCGGTGGGCAGGTAGGTGATTTGCCCTCGATTGGCGTAAACCGTGAGAGGGGCTTCCGACATAAAAGGCCCGGCAAATGCGCCGTTGGTCAGGACAACGCCATCGACTTCGACCACTAAAGAGTCCGTTTGGTCGAATACCTTCCAGCCATTGGGTGACTTTTCCAGTCTTGCGATATTTCCTTGGTGAAACTCGACATCTTGGGCGAGTGCGTTGCAAATCTCCGCAGGACGAATGCAACCGGTCAGTCCGTACCAAATCCCTCCCAAGGGAGCGGGGAGCCCTGATAGCGTCTTGGCTTCGTCTGGGGCGACAAGGCGGGCAAACCGGTCGGGGAGGTGATGTTCTGCGATAAGGCGTTTCTGACGTGCCTGTTCATCTACATCGCGCGCCATAGCCAGGATGCCGCGCTCAGGCAGCCAGATATCGTGTCCATCGGCGGCAAATTGATCGTAAACACTGATGGATTGAAGGAACGCAGCGCCGTGAAAGCGCCCGGATGCCGTGTCGCCGATGGTTAGGCGGGGGGATAGGAGGCCAACGGGGTTGCCTGAAGCTTCGGGGGCGAGCCTGTTGTGGCGGTCAATGATGATTGGGGTGCAGCCGCACCGTTTCAGGGCATAGGCCGCTGCACATCCGGCCACGCCTCCGCCGATCAGGGCTATGCGTTTGCTTCGTCCTAAGGGAGTTGGCTTGCGGAACCATGGTTTTTCAATCTGTTGAACTTTCTTATGCCCCTCGAAAATGCCTTGAAGACATTCTCTTTTATGGCCGAAACCGGGCACTTTTGTCATCTTGAAGCCTTGGTCGCTCAGTCCGCGACGAACAAAGCCAGCAGCGGTAAAGGTGGCCAGTTTCGTGCCTTCATGGCTAAGGCGGGCCACTTGTTCAAGCACGTCAGGTCGCCACATTTCAGGGTTTTTGCTTGGGGCGAAACCATCTAGATACCAAGCATCGACGGAAGCATTCAATCGATTGAGCATAGTTGCCGCTTCGCCGAAAAGAAGAGTCAGTTTAACCCGGCCACCCTCGAAACAGCGGTGATGGAAGCCTGGGATTGATAGAGGATATTGACTGGCAAGCTTTTCAGTTTGTTCTTCGAGGGAAGGAAAAGCTGAGAGGGCCCTTGCCAACTCCTCGTTTCCCAAGGGAAACCCCTCAACCGAAATGTAATGAAGGTAAGCGTTATCGGGGGCGGTTTTGAGCCACTCGTTCCATGTCAGCAAAAAGTTGAGGCCCGTGCCGAAGCCTGTTTCGGCAATTGTTAAAGATGTTAAGTCCTGCCAAAAAACGGGGCCGCCAATACCGTTCAGAAAAACATGGCGGGATTCCTCTAGGCCGTCGGCGCGGGAGAAATAGACATCACCGAAGCGCCCGGAAACAGGGGTGCCATCATCTTCCACGGCAAGAGAAGGGGAGGCGAGTAAAGGTGGCTTAGCTTGCAAAAGATCATCCTTATTTTGTTTTTTTACCTAATCCAAGGCCGTGAGAAAGGCCAGCTTTAGACGTTAAAGTGGGTAAAAAGCTGAAATATCAATGGTTTGCAAATGCACTATATTTCTGTTGATAATCGGTTAATAAGTATGTAACTATATGAAAATAAAGAATAAAAAAGTAAATTAATTTACACTTCTTGTGCTATATGCAAATTGTCTTGCAGTGTGAGGTGAGAATGGCTCAAAAGCTCTTTTGCGGCGATATTCTTCGGCGGCTCCGGGAGCGGCAAAATTTGACCCAGGCGGCATTCGCCAAAACGCTGGGTATGTCGCCGAGCTACCTCAATCAAATGGAAAACGACCAGCGGCCCGTTACCGAGGCTGTTCAGAAAAAGTTGAGCTCGGTTTTTGAAGAAGATCTGCAGGCTTTTCTAGAAGGTGAAGGTCGTTTGGTCGCCGAGTTGGAAGAAGCCTTAGGGGATCCGATTTTCCGGGGCGGTGAGATTACGGCGCGTGAGCTTAAAGAGGCGGTTGCCGTTGCTCCCAATCTGGTCAAACGCTCGTTGACCCTGTTCCGCGCCTATCAGCGTAGCCAGGTTGATTTTCGCGCCTTGGCCGAGAAGGTGGCTCGTACTGAACGGGTGAGGGCGCTGGAAGGAGCGCATTTCCCTTATGAGGAAGTGCGTGATTTTTTCTATTACCGCAACAACCATATCGACAGTCTCGACCGGGCGGCTGAGGCTTTGCATCAGCAGTGTAATTTCCGGTTCGGTGAAATGCATGTGGACTTGGAAGAGTATCTACGGGTTCGTCATGGCGTGCGGGTGATTGTCCAGGGTGATACGGCCGATAGCCTGCGCCAGTATGATGCCGATACCAAGACAATGTATCTCTCCGAACTGCTTTCGCCCTCGCGCCGGGCGTTTCATTTGGGCAACCAGATTGCGCTTCTGGGCTTTGGCGACTTGCTGGATGCCGAAGTGGCGCAGTCGGGCATGACTTCCGATGAAGCCCGCGCCGTCTGCCGTCTCGGTTTGGCGAACTATTTCGCTGGCGCTCTGCTTATGCCCTATGAAAGCTTCCTTGAGACAGCCGAAAAGGAACGCTACGACATTGAGCGGCTGGGCTTAAAATACAACACCAGCTTCGAACAGGTGTGCCATCGTTTGAGCACCTTGCAGCGCTCTGGTCGGAAGGGCGTGCCGTTCTACTTCGTTCGTGTCGACATGGCCGGCAATATCTCAAAGCGCCAGTCGGCCACCAGTTTCCATTTTGCCCGGCTGGGCGGTGTTTGCCCATTGTGGAACGTCCATGAGGCGTTTGCCGCCCACGGAAAAGTTTTGACCCAGCTTGCAAGAATGCCGGATGGCAAAACCTACCTCTGCATCGCCCGGACGGTCTCTGAGGGCGGTGGTGGATATCTGCGGCCTGAACGGAAATTTGCCGTTGGCTTGGGCTGCGAGATATCCCATGCGGACAAATTGATCTATTCTACGGGCTTGGACTTAAACGATCCCGATGCCGTGGTTCCCATCGGGGTGAGTTGCCGGGTCTGTGAGCGCGACAACTGCGCGCAACGGGCGTTTCCGCCGATCTCCCGCCGGATCAAGCTGGATGAAAACCAGCGCCGGTTCTATCCCTATGACTTCGAGGCCATAGGGGAAAAGGAAGCAAGCTAACGGCTTGCAGATAACCAACCGTCATATAAAACGGATAGAAAGCGTCATGAGCGATCAACAGATGAAATTGGCCGGGGAATTCGATACCCCGAGCTTTGAGGACTGGAAAGCGGTCGTCGAAAAGGCTCTCAATGGAGCCCCTTTCGAGAAAAAGCTGTTCTCAAAAACTTATGAGAATATTGATGTGCGGCCTCTTTATACCGGTGCGGACTGGAAAGGAAATCCGGGACTTCCCGGCATGGCGCCTTATACCCGTGGGGCGCGTTCCTCCGGCTCCGTCCAGGGGTGGGATATTCGGCAACTTCACGCTCACCCGGACCCTGTAGTCGGAAACAAGGCGATCCTCGAAGATTTGGAGCGCGGCGTTACGTCTCTGTTGATCCGCTTCGACAAAGCCGCCCGGATGGGTGAGGGGGCTGATAGCGCCAATGCAGGCGTTGATGGCTCGATGGTCTATTCGGTCGAAGATCTTGAAGCGTTGCTTAAGGGAGTTGAGTTGAGCCTGGCTCCGGTGGCCCTTGAAGGCGGGGCGGCTTTTGCCGCTACGGCGAAACTTTTGAAGGATGCCTGGTCCAGGTCAGGCAGCAAGACCGATGAGGTGGAAGGCGCTTTCGGCGCAGATCCCTTGGGTGTTTTGGCTGAAGAGGGCGCTTTGCCGCAAGGTCTTGAAAAGGCTATGGGACAAATGGCCGCCTTGGCAAAAGAAACGTCGGAAACCTATCCCAATGTTAAGGCTGTGCGGGTCAATATCGAACCTTACTATTCGGCCGGTGCGAGCGATGCGCAAGATCTCGCCTGTGCTCTGGCGACAGGAGTTGCCTATTTGCGCGCCATGACCGATGGCGGGATGAGCGTTGATCAAGCCACAGGGCAGATTGTTTTTTCTATCCCGACCGGCACCGATTTTTTCCTCAGCATCGCCAAGCTGCGCGCGGCGCGGAAGCTTTGGGGGCGCGTCGCGGAAGCCTGCGGCGCATCGGGTCAGGAAATGACCCTTCACGCTATGACGGCGGAACGTGTGATGAGCAAGCGCGACCCTTGGGTCAATATGCTGCGCACCACGGTGACCGGCTTTGCCGGAGGGATTGGTGGCGCCGATAGCGTGACAGTGCTGCCATTCGATGCCGCTCTTGGGCTGCCGGACGGCTTGGCGCGGCGGATTGCCCGCAATACCCAGGTGATTTTGCAAGAAGAAAGTAACGTCGCAAAGGTCATCGATCCTTCGGGGGGCTCTTGGTATCAGGAGGACCTGACCGACAAATTGGCCGGTGAAGCCTGGGCGTTCTTCCAGGCCATCGAGAAAACAGGCGGTATGGCTAAGGTTCTGCAAAACGGCTGGTTGGCTGAACAGATCGAAATGGTTCACGTCGTGCGGATGAATAACATTGCAAGGCGCAAAGACCCGCTGACCGGCATCAATGAATTTCCCAATATTTCGGAAAACGACGTGGTGCGTGAAGTCGTCGATATTACTGCGGTCAAGAAAGCGGCTGCCGAGCGGGCGGGAAGCGAAACCGTCTCCAGCTTGTTTGAAGGTGGGGAAGCGACGACGGTGACGCCGATGCCTGTGCATCGTTTGCCGGAAGAGTTTGAAGCTCTGCGTGATGCCTCTGATGCCTATAAGGCCAAAACCGGAGCGCGACCAAAGATTTTCCTCGTCAATCTGGGCAAGGTCGCCCAACACACGGCGCGGGCGACCTACGCCAAGAACTTCTTTGAAGCGGGTGGTATCGAAGCCATTAGCAATGATGGCTTTTCCGATGCCGATGCAGCGGCGAAGGCCTTTGAGGAGAGCGAAGCAGAGATCGCCATTCTCTGCGGAACCGACGGCCAATATGAAGAAATAGTGGCGGACTTCGCTCCCGCGATAAAAGGCTCAGGGGCGAAAGCTCTATTCCTGGCCGGACACCCTGGTGAGAACATCAAAGACTACAAGAAAGCAGGCGTGGATTCCTTTATCGGTGTCGGTTCCAACGTCCTTGAAATCCTGAAATCAACCCTTTCCGACCTGGGAGTGATGTAATCATGAGTGCAATTCCCAATTTTTCCGATATTCCGTTCGATGCCGGAAAGGCTGCTGACGATGCGTCTTTCGACCAATGGAAAGGGACTTTTGAGAGTGAGACAGGTCATTCCATCGATGAGATGAATTGGCAAACTCCGGAAGGTATCGGCGTGAAGCCGCTCTATACGGGTGCCGACCTTGAAGGGCTTGATTTTTTAAATACCATGCCGGGGATCAAGCCGTTTCTGCGCGGTCCTTACCCGACCATGTACGTCATGCGGCCTTGGACCGTGCGCCAGTATGCCGGTTTCTCAACGGCTGAAGAGTCGAACGCTTTTTACCGCCGCAATCTGGCCGCCGGTCAGAAAGGTCTTTCGGTGGCTTTCGATCTGGCGACTCACCGGGGTTACGATTCCGATCATCCGCGCGTTGTCGGGGATGTCGGTATGGCGGGCGTGGCGATTGATTCCATTCTCGATATGGAAACCCTGTTTGCCGGTATTCCGCTCGACAAAATGAGTGTATCGATGACCATGAACGGCGCCGTGTTGCCCATCATGGCTAACTACATTGTGGCGGCTGAGGAGCAGGGCGTTAAGCCCGAGCAGCTTTCGGGAACCATTCAGAACGATATTCTGAAAGAGTTCATGGTCCGAAACACCTACATCTATCCGCCCGCTCCTTCCATGCGGATTATTTCGGACATCTTTGCCTATACCTCGCAAAAAATGCCGAAATTCAACTCTATCTCCATTTCCGGCTATCACATGCAGGAAGCGGGAGCGACGGCCGATCTCGAGCTGGCCTATACCCTGGCCGATGGCGTTGAATATATCAGGGCCGGGATCGATGCGGGCCTTGATGTGGACGCTTTTGCGCCGCGTCTGAGCTTCTTCTGGGCGATTGGCATGAACTTCTTCATGGAAATCGCCAAAATGCGCGCTGCGCGTCTTCTCTGGGCAAAGTTGGTTAAACAGTTCAATCCCAAGAGCGACAAGTCGTTGAGCCTGCGTACTCATAGTCAGACCTCCGGCTGGTCGCTGACCGCTCAGGACGTATACAACAACGTGATCCGGACCTGTGTTGAGGCCATGGCCTCAACCCAAGGCCACACCCAGTCGCTGCACACCAATGCGCTTGATGAAGCCTTGGCGTTGCCGACCGATTTCTCGGCGCGCATTGCTCGTAACACCCAGTTGTTCCTGCAACAGGAAAGCGGTACCTGCAACGTGATCGACCCTTGGGGGGGCAGCTACTATGTGGAGCGTCTGACCCACGATTTGGCCGCCCGCGCCTGGGAGCATATTTCCGAAGTTGAAGAGCAGGGCGGTATGGCCAAGGCTATTGAGGCCGGCATTCCCAAGATGCGTATCGAAGAAGCGGCTGCGCGCACTCAGGCTCGTATCGATTCTGGTCGCCAGACCGTTGTTGGGGTCAACAAGTATCAGCTCGATGAAGAAGACAGCATTGATGTGCTGAAGGTCGAGAACGCCGAAGTGCGCCGTCAACAGCTCGAAAAACTTGAGCGGCTGCGTAAAGAGCGTAACGATGCGGATGTCGAGTCGGCACTGACCGCGTTAACCAACTGCGCAGACAGCGGTGAAGGCAATCTGCTCGAACTGGCCGTCGATGCGGCACGTAAGCGCTGTACCGTGGGCGAAATCAGTGAGGCGCTCGAAAAGGTCTATGGCCGTCATAAGGCGACTATCCGCGCCATTTCAGGCGTCTATGGAGGCGAAATGGAAGAGTCCGAGAACGTCAAGAAGGTCAACCAGTTGGTTGCCGATTTTGAGGCCAAGGAAGGCCGCCGTCCGCGTATCCTAATCGCCAAAATGGGCCAGGACGGACATGATCGGGGGCAGAAAGTTGTCGCTTCTTCGTTTGCCGATTTGGGATTCGACGTGGATATCGGGCCGTTGTTCCAGACGCCGGAAGAGTCGGCCCGTCAGGCTGTCGAAAATGATGTTCACATTATCGCGGCCTCATCTTTGGCGGCCGGACATCTGACCCTGGTGCCTGCCTTGAAAGCCGAACTGGCCAAGCTTGGCCGGGAAGACATCATGATCGTCGTCGGTGGGGTTATTCCACCCCAGGACTTCGATGCGCTCTATGAAGCCGGAGCCTCGGCCATCTTCCCGCCGGGCACCGTTATTGCCGATGCGGCTGGCGATCTGCTTGAAGCCTTGAAGGAGGTTTTGGGCCATTGACGGCACTGTCGGTAGATAAGGGAGGGAAGCCTGCACCGAAAAGCGGTGTGCGTGTGCGCAAT
>CBDUMN010000078.1:0-16991 GCA_965368335.1 uncultured Rhodospirillales bacterium | reverse complement strand
AGATCGGAGAGGTCGATGCGTCCGTTTTTTTGCAGGGGAAGGAACTTGAGAGCAATCCCCCGCCGTTCCTTCAGCATGAGCCAGGGCACCAGATTTCCGTGATGCTCGGCCTGCGACAAAACGATTTCGTCACCTTCTTGAAGGCCGTCGCCGAATGAACGGGCGACCAAATTGATTGAGTCGGTCGTGTTGGCCGTGAAAATAACCTCGCTTGTATCGCCAGCATTCAGGTATTGCGCCACGGTTTCCCGGGCTTGGTCGAAGGATTCCGTCGCCAACTCGGCCAGTCGATGGACACCCCGCCGGACGTTGGCGCGTTTTTCGCTTTCGAACCGGCTGACGGTTTCAATGACCCGGCGGGGAATCTGTGCCGTGGCTGCCGTATCCAGATAATGCACCGGCGCTTCGCCGCCTCGTGGCGCGAAGATTGGAAACTGGTTACGGATGGCGCGATTGTCGTAGGTCATCAAGTCTCCAGAACGTCGGGCGTATCGACGTCGAACAGGATAGCATCATCCGCCATTTCCACGAGGGTGATTTCGTTGCGGAGTTTTTTTAGGATGTCGCGCGCGCCTTTGTCGCCTTCGAGTGTCAGAAGATCGGAAAACCGTGAGCGGGGCCAAAGAACCGGATTGCCACGCTGGCCCTTGTAGGTTGGGGCGCAGATGTTGCCGCCTGTGAAGGCGTCAATTAGCGCGTCGAGATGTTGGGCTGTCAGCTTGGGCATGTCGGCGAGGCAGACAATAGCTCCCTCTATATCTCTGGGGAGAGCGCGAATCCCCGCTTTGATCGAGCTGCTCATGCCGCTGTCGAAATCTGGATTGCCGACGGCGGCGATCCGCCTGTCATCCAATAGCGATGCCAGGCGCTCGCCCTTATGACCTGTTACGATCAGAATGTTGGAGGCTTTAGAGGTTACGGCCGCGTCGATGATCCAATCGACGAGAGGGCGGCCGCGATAGGAACTCAAGAGCTTATCCCGGCCCTCCATGCGCTTGCCCCGGCCAGCGGCCAGAATGATGGCGGCGACTCTAGCCATCGCCGCGCAGGTTTTTGCCATAACGCATGGCGATGGCCTCGGCGAGGATGGAAACGGCGATTTCAGCGTGGCTGCGGCCGCCGAGGTCTAAACCGACGGGCCCTTTGATTCGTGCGAGATCGTCTTCGCTAAACCCTTCTTCAAACATCCTGTTGCGGCGTTTCTCCTGGGTTCTCCGACTGCCGAGAGCGCCGATGTAGTAGGCATCGGACCTCAACGCGGAGATCAGACCGGGATCGTCAATTTTCGAATCGTGACAGAGCAGAACAACCGCCGTTCGCGCATCAGGCTTGAGATTTGCCATGGCCTCGTCGGGCCAATCGGTAAGCAGGCGCACATCGGGAAAACGCTCTGGTGTGGCATAGGCTTGGCGCGGGTCGATGACGGATACGTCAAATCCGGCGAGGGCGGCCATGGGGGCCAAGGCTTGCGTAATATGCACCGCGCCGACGACGATCATTCGTAGAGGGGGATTGAGGGCCTGAAGAAAATAGGGGGTGTCGACAACCGGGCCGCTTTTATCGTCAGTTAATGCGTTTTGTGCGGCTACGCCCAAGGTGGAGGGAAAATCGCTCTCTCCCATACGCCATTCTTCGCCCGTTTCCAGATTAATCGCCAGCACGGAGGGAATGGCGGCTTCAAGGCTTTTGAGGTATTCGGCGGATGGAATCTTGCGCAGATAAACCGTGATCTCGCCACCGCAAGTAAGCCCGACTTCCCAAGCTTGTTCGTCAGAGACGCCAAAAGTCATCGAGCGCGGTTCGCCGGTTTCAAGCACCGTCTCGGATTCTTTGATCACTGCTCCTTCGATGCAACCGCCGGAAACGGAACCCTCAAAGCGGCCGTCTTGGCAAACGGCAAGCAGACTTCCTACCGGCCGGGGAGCGGTCCCCCAGGTATTAATCACGGTGACGAGCGCCACACTCAATCCGTCTTCCAGCCATTTTATAGCTGCCGGAAAAACTGACTGGGGTGTTCCGGAAACCGATTGAGTTTCTATTGAATCCAATGACATAACGAACCTATTAGTTTGGCATCAAACTATTTTACGAGATGCAGGGCATTTGGCAAAGCCTTTAAAATCAAATTTCGGCTATTAGTTATTTCGTAAGGCTCCTGGCGCTAAACTATCGCCAATAGAGGCCTGAAAAGGTACTCTTAAAAAGAATTGAGCCAGCGACATACGGGAAAAAATGACACCTCACGTCCGTTCAGCATTCGATGTTGCCTTTTGGTATCTGGATCAGGCCCTCAATCACAATGAGTACCTGCAACCCCAGAAAGTCCAACGGTTGCTTTATCTGTCGCAGGGCTATTATGCCGTTGCCTATTCTGGCCAAGCCCTGATGCCTGCCGTCTTCGTCGCCGAAGAAATGGGGCCTATCGAGCCCAACGTTTATATGTCGTTTTCTCGCGGGCGACCCGATGTTGATATTGATGTCAATATGCCCCAGCAGGTGGAAATGTTCCTCGAAGGGGTCTGGCGGAAGTTCGGTCACCATTCGGTCGATTATCTCAATCGCCTCTGCAAGGATACTATTTGCTATCAAAAGGCCCGCCTTAAAGGGCGTGGGTTGATTGCCCTTGAAGATATGAGGTCGTCCTTCACCAAAGGCGACAATGCGCCGGGCGTCAATCAGGTGGTTCGCTCCAAGATTATGCGCTCCCATACGGGCCGCGCCGTCGCGGTCAAGAGCTGGTTGCCGGGCCTCAAGCAAGCTCCCGGAAAACAAAAAAGCAGTGTCGGCTAGACGTTTATTGGCGTCCCGGAACCCCGGCAGGCAGGTTTGGGCTTTGGAGCCTGACAATCGCCTTTGGTGAGGCAAAAGCGGGAACCGCCGAATCGGACAGCAGGGCCGTGGCAAACAAAGAAGCGCGCATTATCCATCGTTCCACCGGTCAAAACGGCTTCAGGTTTCTGAAGCCTAAAGAACAGTAGAAGAAAGCAATATGCCGCCGCGCCGGTCTTTCAAGGGGCGGGGGAGGTTGGAGTTTTGTTTTTTAGGCGTCGGAGCTATGGACGTAGCCGTCGAAGCCCTCAGCGAACTCAACATAGCCGTGACCCGGATGATAGCCGAGAATTTGCCGCATGCCGGGGCTGTCGTCGCCGCTTGGCAATTCGGCCAATGTCCAGCAAGCCAATGGCACCAGGGTGCGTTTCTTGCCTTCTTTGACGGCGAAAGACCAGCCCTCTGCGGGCATGATCTGTAAAGGAACGAATGCTTCGTCCATGTTTGTGTCCTCCCTATTCCCCTAAGCTATGCGTCCGTTTTTTTGTATTCTCAGATGTAATAGACGATTAAGTAAAGCACTAACAGCACGGCGACCCAAAGAACCGTGCTGCCGATTGTCCAGGTTCGCGCTAAGGCTCCGTGAGGGCCATGATGGTGAAACACTTGGTCGATGGTGCGATTGAACCAGCCGAGGAAGCCATTTCGAATGGCTTGGTCGATAGGGCCGAATGCGTAAATCAAGGCTTTGCCGAACTTGGGAATGACGACCCGGTAAAACCAATCCGTATCGAGCGTGATGGTCAGAGTGCGTTTCATCATCGGTAATAGAACGAAGAAAGCGAAGCCTGAGAACAGCAGCAATTGCAGCATGTTGACCACATGGGGCACCGTATAGGGTACGTAGTCGACGGGGTGGGGCAGCAGTGCATAGAGCGGTCCCGGAAACAGGCCGATGACGACGCAAAGAGCGGCGAACAGTCCCATCGCCAGCTTCATGCTCAAAGGCGCTTCCGGTGGTCGCATACCCGAATCTTTCTGGAAAAAGACGAACCAGGGGAACTTGATCCCGGCATGCAGGAAAACCCCGGCGGAAGCCGCAGTAAGCATGAACCAGACCCAGGTCAAATGCATGTCGGCCGCACTTTGACTGATCATTGATTTGGAAACGAAGCCGGACGTCCAGGGGAATGACGAGATCGCCAGTGCGCCGATGATACCCATAATCGTAGTATAGGGCATGGTGCGGAAAAGACCGCCGAGATCGCTACACTTCCGAGTGTTGGTCCGATAGAGCACGGCGCCCGCGCTCATCAGCAGGAGCGCTTTATAGATAATATGGGCAAAGGCGTGAGCCGCTGCGCCATTGAGCGCCATTTCCGTGCCGATGCCGATGCCGGTGACCATAAAGCCGACCTGGTTGATGATCGAGTAGGCGAGGATACGCCGCATATCGTTTTCAAGCAGGGCGTAGATGATCCCGTAGAAGATCATGTAGACGCCGATGAAAATCAAAATTTCGGCGCCGGGAAAACCGCGAATCAACACATAGACGGCGGTTTTCGTTGTAAAGGCCGAAAGGAAAACCGCGCCGCTCCATGAGGCTTCCGGGTAGGCGTCGGGCAGCCAGGCCGAGAAGGGGGGCGCGCCGGCATTGATCAGGAAGCCGATGAGGATCATCCAGGTGGCGATGCTGTCAGGCTTCATTGCCGTAAAGGCGACCGTGCCGGTGTCCGAGATATAACCGATGATGCCAATCATCAGAACCACGCCACCGAACAGGTGGACCAGCAAATAGCGCTGGGCTGCCCGCCCTGCGCTCTCCGTTCCGCCGCACCAGACCACGATGGTTGAGCCGATCGCCATCAACTCCCAGAAAACGAAGACCGAAATCAAATCGCCCGCCATGGCGACCCCGATGGCCCCGCCTGCATAGGCGAAAGCCGCGGCGATTTCGGTGATGCGGTTTTGGTTGAGTGCGAACAGGCCTCCGGCGAAGGTCATGATCGAAAAAATAGTGGCGAACAGCCTCGATAAGGGGTCGGCGGTAATTGGGTTGAGGCTGTAACCGAGGAAATCGAGGGATGCATTAGCCCCATCGGGCACCTGCCAGACCAGCCAAAGAGTGACCAGCGGCAGCAGCATAATAAAGCCGGTGCGGGCCCAACCCCGCAGGACCGGCACCAAAAAACACCCGAGAATCAGCAGAAGGCCGGGAGGGAACGTCCATTCAGCGGTCATAGTAGTCATCCCTCCGCTTCAAAAAGACGGCCAGCACTTTGGCTCCAACCACCATGGCTGCGCAGGTGACGAATCCGTACCAGGAAAAGAACCCGAAAGTGCCGTCGATGCCGAAATGGGGATGGCCGTGATAAAACAGGTCGGCCACGGTCAACAGAACAAGGAGGGCAATGCCGTAGATCCACATTTTTCGGATGGTTGTGGGCCTGACCAGCCAATGGTCGTCGTTCATCGCACACCTCCCAACATGGCCTCGGCCAAACCGAGGGCGGCTTCGGGGAATAAGAACAAGAGGACGGTTCCTACAGCGGTGATAGTCAAAGCTAATACGATTGGCAACGGGGCTTCGCCATGGTCGTCATGGTGATCGTCGTGATGTGTGCTTTCTGCTTCCTCGTCGGCCGTCTCCTCATGGGAATCCTCCTCAACCGGTTGCGGTTTGGGAGGCGCGACCATGAAGGCCCGGTAAACGATGGGAACCAGATAGGCCGTATTGAGCAAGGTAGAGAGGACGATCACGCCAAGCGCCGCCCATTGCCCGCCCTGGATGGCCCCTTCGACAATGACCCATTTGCTGACGAAACCGGCAGTAGGCGGCAGGCCGATCATCGAAAGCGCTCCAATGGCGAAAGCGGTCATCGTCCAGGGCATTTTGCGGCCGATTCCATCCAACTGACTGACTTCCGTTTTATGGGCGGCCGTATAGATCGAGCCGGCGGCGAAGAAGAGGGTGATTTTGCCAAAAGCGTGGGCGGCGATATGCATTGCCGCGCCCACCAGCGAAATCGGCGTGAGGATGGCCGCGGCGATCACCACATAGGAGAGCTGGCTGATGGTTGAGTAGGCCAATCGCCGCTTTAGGTTGTCTTGGCGCAGCGCCACGAAGGAGGCCGTCAGCACGGTAAATCCGGCCACGTATACTAGCAGTTCGCCTGGTTGGGTGCCCGCCAGAAGGTCGATTCCGAAAATATAAACGATGATCTTAACCACGGCGAAAACGCCGCTTTTGACCACGGCCACCGCATGGAGCAGGGCGCTGACCGGGGTCGGTGCGACCATGGCGGCCGGAAGCCAGCGGTGAACGGGCATAACGGCAGCTTTACCGATGCCGAAAATATAGAGAAACAGCAGTATGCCGAGTTCCGGGCCTTCAAGCGATCCGGCCAAAATGCCGCCCGGCGTGAAATCCATCTTGCCGGTTGCCGACCAAGTCCAGACGATGGCGACGAACAGAAAGGCGATCGATGTGGACATCAGAATGCCCAGGTAGGTGCGCCCGCTTTTTAAGGCTTCCGGCTTGCCCGAATGGGTGACCAGAGGATAGGTGCTGACCGTCAAAACCTCGTAGAAGATAAACAAAGTCAGCAGGTTGCCGGAGAAGGCTACGCCGATGGTTGCCGAGATGGCGATGGCGAAACAGATATAAAACCGCGTTTGATTCTGCTCGTTGTTGCCCCGCATGTAGCCGATGGCGTAGAGGCTGGTGACGATCCACAGGCCTGAAGCGATCAAGGCGAAGAGCATTCCTAACGGCTCGACGACGAATTTGATCGGAAGTCCCGGGAACATTTCGATCAAAGTCACTTCGGGTCGCGCGCCTGCGGCGACTCCTTCGTAGAGCGATAGCACCACCAGAAACAGGATAACGGCCGTTGAAAGCGTGATGGCTTCGCGGATGTTCGGCCAATATCCGGCCAGGAAGATGCCCACCGCGCCGAGAAGCGGGATCAGCAGGCTTAGCTGAATGGCGAGTTCCGCACTCATTGGCCGCCTCCCAGCAAGCTACTGGCCGCATCGATAGCCACACCCAGGGTCAAATCCGTATCGATACCGAAGTAGAACGCGGCCAACGCCATGACCCATGTGGGAATGAGCATTGAAAGCGGCGCTTCTTCGAGTTTGGCGGCTCCTTCGGGAACCGGTTTCAAGTAGGCGACTTCGACTACCCGCCAAACGTAAACCACGGCAATGAGTGAGCTTAATGGGATAAGAACCGCGACAAACCAGAGATTGGCTTCGAAGGCGGCGGCCATGAGCTGCCACTTGCTGATAAACCCAACGGTCAGCGGAATGCCGATAAGACTTAAGCCTCCCGCGACGAAAGCTCCCATGGTTAGCGGCATCCGTCGTCCCATGCCCGCCATATCCTTGATTTCCACGCTGCCGATGCGCAGAAAAACGCAACCGAGAGCAAGGAACAGGGCGCATTTCATCAGAGCATGATTGAACAGATGCACCATGCCGGCGGAAAGTCCGGTGACGCTGACGAAACTGATGCCCAGCATGATGTAGCCGATCTGTGCGACTGAGGAGTAGGCGAGCATTTTTTTGAGGTTCGACTGGAAAACGGCAACGATTGAGGCGACAAACATACCGGCAATCGCCAAGCCCATAATCGCCTCTGCGACGCCCTGTTCGGCAAACACGTCGGTGCCGCCAAAGACGAAATAGAAAATGCGGATCATCACATAGACCGCCACCTTGGTCGCCGTGGCGGCCATAAAAGCCGTCACCACCGATGGCGCGTAGGCATAAGCGTTGGGCAGCCAGAGGTGAAGCGGGAAGAGGGCGACTTTTAAGCTCAAGCCCACGGTGAGGAAGGCCAGCGAGACAAGGATCGTTCTCGTCTCAACCACCTCGGGCAGACGTTGCGCCAGATCGGCCATATTGAGCGTACCGGTCATCATATACATCAGGCCGAGACCGATGACATAGAACGTCGCGCCGATGGTGCCGAGAATCAGATAGCGATAAGAGGCCGTCAGGGCGCGCCTGTCCGACCCGAGCGCAATCAGCGTATAGCCCGAAAGGGATGATATCTCGAGAAAGACGAACAGGTTGAAGACGTCGCCCGTCGCCGACATACCGAGCAGGCCCGTTAGGCAGAGCAAGTAGTTGGTATAGAAGAGATAAATCCGGTCTTGCGGAATTTCCTTCAAGACGCTGGCCCGCGCATAGCTCGCCACAACGGCGCCAATCAACGAAACGATCAGCAGTACATAGGCGCTGGGCAGGTCGATGCGGAATTCAATGCCCCAAGGCGGCGGCCAGTCACCGATGTGATAATTGATGGTGCCGTTTAAATGGACGTCCCAGACGACCATTGAGGTCATGGCGAAAACGCCCCAGGCAACCAAAACGGTGACGCCCCAAACCCACTCACTGCGTCTGAGGATAATGCAGAAAGGAGCGGCCATGAGTGGCAGAACCACTTGGAGGATCGGTAGATGGGCTCCCATTATTCCCTTTCCTCCATCTTTTGTTCGATGGCGTTGATTTCAGTATCCTCAACGGTTCCGTAGGCTTCATTGATCCGCACGATGAGCGCCAGGCCCAACGCCGTCGTCGCCACGCCGACGACGATGGCCGTCAGGATCAGCACGTGCGGTAGTGGATTGGAGTAAACTTCTATGCCATCAGCCAGGATCGGGGCCGTTCCGCCATCGACCTTGCTCATGGAGATGTAAAGTAGAAAGACCGAAATTTGGAATAGGTTTAGGCCAACGATCTTTTTAACCAGATTACCCCGTGAGATCACCACGTAGAAGCCGGTCATCATCAAAAACACGGCGACCCAATAGTTAAACAGGCCGGGAATATCGATACCGTTGAGAAAACTCATTTCCGGTCCTGCCCCGCAAAAACGAAGAAAATTGTCACCATGGAAGCGAACACAGTCATGCCGACGCCGAACTCAATGACGTTGATGCCCAGGTGTTGGCCATGTAGCGGGTCGTGCAGCAAGACCGAATAGTTAAGAAAATTGCCGCCCATCAGCATGCCGACGACCCCGGTTCCCGCATAAATCAGAACTCCCAAACCTAAGAGAATGCGTCGAACCGAAGGTGGGAGAACCTTGCGGGCGTTATCCATCCCGTAAATCAGGGCATAGAGAATGAAGACAGAAGCGAAAATCACACCGGCCTGGAAGCCGCCGCCGGGGCCATAATCTCCATGGAACTGCACATAGAGGGCGAACAATAGGATAAACGGCGCAAAAATCTTAGAAACAGTGCGGGGGATATGCTTTTTACGCAGCATCTTAGATATCCTCCTCCTCAAGCATAGTGACGTCCGTTTCGTCCAGATCGAGCTCTTCCAGTTCCCGCTTGATTTCGTCTTCATCCTTGTGGCGTTTGCGACGTGAAACGAGCCCGTGTCCGAGAAGAGTGAGAACACCGGCTCCGGCGGTAAAGATCACGGCCACTTCACCCAGGGTATCGAAGCCCCTGTAGCTGGCCAAAACCGAAGTGACGATATTGGGCGGGCCGACTTCCTGACCGGATTTTTCGATATAGCGGTCCGCCACATGCTGATGGATTGGCGCGTTGGGATCGCCGTAATGAGGCATATCAAAGGTGCCGTAAATCAGGGCTGCGCCGGTAATGAACACAACGGCGAGGGGAATGGGGCTCCAACCGGTTGGCTTTTGTTCATTGCTACCCGTTAGGGCCAGGGTGCCGAGCATGAGGACCGTCGAAATACCGGCTCCGACGGCGGCTTCGGTAAAGGCCACATCCACGGCGTCCAGTTGAACGTAAAGGACGGCGGAAATCAGGCTGAAAATGCCGAGCAGCATGACAACCGCAAATAGGTTGTCGAGACGGACGATGGCGACGGCGGTAACAACCAAAAACACCAGGAGAGTGATATCGATCAGGTCGAGAATCACGCCTCTTTCTCCTTCTCTTCCCGTTCGGCTTTGCGTTTCTTCAACTCATCGTCGAGCAGAGGGCGTAAGCCCCCGTTATCGGCAGCCCGGGCTACGGCATGAGTTGAAACCGGGCTGGTGAAAAATAGGAAAATCAGGATGAAGAAAAGTTTGACCGACACAAGACTGAGACCAGCCTGAATCATCATACCGATCAGCAAGGCGAAAGCGCCTGCCGTGTCGGTAATGCCAGCGGCGTGCATACGCGAATAGACGTCGGGAAAGCGCAAGATACCCAAAGTGCCGATGACCACGAAGGCCGAGCCTGTAAGAATAAAAAACCAACTGACCAGATCGAGGATTTGTTCCATGACTAAATCTCCGATCCGTGAGTTTTATCGTTGGCGCTTTCCGACGTAGGGTGACCCAAATGGCTGAACCGGAAAAACTTGAGCACTGCCAGGGTGCCGATGAAGTTGATCAAGGCGTAGACCAGGGCGATATCGGTGAATTCGGGGCGGTCGGTCAGAAAACCGAGAACGGCGATCATCAACACGGTTTTGGTGCCTACCGTATTGACCGCCAATACCCGGTCGTAGACGGTGGGGCCGAGTAGAGCGCGGGTGAGCGCCATGGCGACGGAAACCAGTAGGGCGATCATGGCGGCGGCGAACATCATTGAGCGCTCTCCTGTTCGAGCCGGGCCTGATATTCCGAATCCATCATGGATGCGACTTTCCGGTTCATCGTGCCTTCCAGAACGTCCTCACCCAGTCCGTAAGTGATGGCGTGAACCTCGATCATGCCGTCTTCTTCGAGCTGCACCGAAACGGTGCCTGGGGTCAGAGTGATGGAGTTGGCGAAGATGACCCGTCCCATTTCGCTTTTCTGAAGGGCTTTAACGTTGATCATGTTGGGATTGATGGGAAGAGAGGGGGAGAGGATGATTTTGGCGACGCCGATATTGGATTTGACGATTTCCCAGCCAAGCCAAAGCCAGTAGAAGCTGGCCGCCCAGCCGAGATGCACCGGGTGCCCCTCATGGTCGATCATGTCCATCCGGTGCGCCAGATAGACGGTCAGGACTGTTGATGCCAAGCCTAAGCTTATCAACAGAGGATCGTAATGACCCGACATCAAAAGCCAGGTGCCAAAGAGCACGACACCAAGACTAATCAAACGAAACAAACTGGTCCCCTGTATTAGTTTAGGGGGCCGATGCGCCCCCATTTAATTCTAGCCATCCACATAAGATATGGGACGAAGATAGCCAAGTTCAATTTGGGATACAACGCTAAGAAATATGAGCTTTTTCTTTACTATGCACTTCGGGTCGAAAAGGGTAGGATTCGATCTATCTGTGAGGTTATTTCTTCGGGCCATCAAGGCGGTTTGTTTGTGTTAATTCGTCCCTTAATTCTTTTTTGTTTTCTGTGGGTTATCTCTTTTTCCCCTGCGCAAGGACGTGAAGGGCTGTTTGGGAAAGGCAGTCTCTCCATTGCTACGTCATCGGGACTGATCGAAATATCCGTTGAAGTCGCCGACACACCGCAAGCCAGGGCGCGGGGATTGATGTTCAGGGATGAGTTGGTCAACCGCCATGGGATGTTGTTTGACTTCAAGCAGCCGCTGATCATCCGAATGTGGATGAAAAATACGCTTATTCCCCTCGACATGTTGTTTATCGATTCCGACGGGACGATTGTTCACATTGCGCAAAACGCCCAACCTCACTCGGAAAAAATTATTGCAGCGCCCCAAAAAGCCTTGGCTGTATTGGAAATCGGCGGGGGGGAGGCGCAACGTTTGGGAATCGCCATTGGCGACCGGGTCTCCCATCCAGTTTTCGCCAACAAAGGAAAATCTTGAGCCAACAACCATTTGCCCTTGCGTTGGTCGCGTCTTGGCCCTATGAATTCCGCCGTTCGGGGCGTAGCGCAGTCTGGTAGCGCGCCTGCTTTGGGAGCAGGATGTCGGGAGTTCGAATCTCTCCGCCCCGACCATTTCCCTTACATTTTCAGATGCTTATCTCCTGTGTGGCGCATGGGTATTCTATCTTGCCTCCCTCAAATGGGTGATGTAGAGGACGTTTAGAATGATTAAACTAAAAGCTCGCGTTGGTGATTTTGGGGGTGCTTATGCACGGCTTGAATCTTGAGGAAGTGAGCTTTCTTGTCATTGAGGACAATCCTTTCATGCGCTCGCTCATCAAGACCATTCTGGTCGCTTTGCGAACGGGGCCTGTGAAGGAAGCTGTGGATGGTGCGGACGCCCTGAAACTTCTTCAGTCCGGCTATGCACCCGATATCATCCTGCTTGATCGCGATATGCCGGTTCTCGACGGTGTCGAGTTCGTCCGTATGCTGCGAACCGCAGAAAATCTGGCCAGTCAGTTCACCCCGGTTATCATGGTCAGCGCCCATGCCGATATGCATAAGGTTTTCGAGGCCCGGGACGCTGGGGTGCATGAATATCTCGTCAAGCCGCTATCGGCTAAGTCGCTCTATATGCGCATTTCGGAGGTGGTCAGCCATCCACGGACCTTCGTCAAGGCCCAGCGCTATGCCGGGCCTTGCCGCCGCCGAAAAATCCTGGAGAGCTTACCGTTTATCGACCGCCGCCAGGAAGCTGCTTACGCTTAACTGAATTTCCGTTTATCTGGCTTCCCTGGAATTTTGTCGTCCCCTTAGCGGTGCACTAGTGTTTTATAGAGAATCCTCAGGGCGTCGTCGGCGACCGATTGGTTAACACCCACATGGAAACAAATTTGCGATGGACTTTGGTCCAGCAGTTCTAGCGGGATATGTTCCTCGCCCAGTGCATGAATGGCATCGACGATAGGGTAGGAATTGCGGTGCAGTCCGTGACCGACCGGGGTGAGGATCGACAGGTTATAGACGATGTTCATGAAATCGGGCTTAAGCCGTTTATCGATGGCGCGGCGGAGTTCGTTGATGTTACCGCGAAGGTCGTCTTTCTCCACCAAGACGGCAATATCGTCCTTATCGGTCGGATAGTGGTAGGTGTTGACGCCGAATTCACCGAAAATCCGCAGCAATTCGGCCGTAAAGCCGATCTCTTCGCCCAGCATGTCCTTTTCAATATAGATGTAGGCCATGTTGTCCAGTCGGGCGATGCCGACGACGCCTTCTTCGGGGACCCTCTCGTTCAAAATTAGCGTTCCCGGATCGTCCGGCCGGTTTGTATTTCGGATGTTGATGGGAATCTTCCGAGCTTTGCATTTGAGCATGGCGTCCAGGTGGAAGACATTGAAGCCTTTAGACGATAGCAGGCGAATTTCTTTGAACGTCAGGCGGGGAATGACCCTGGCTTCCGGGATAATTCTGGGATCGACTTCGAAAACGCCTGAGACGTCGGTCCAGTTTTCATAAAGTTCGGCATCGATGGCGTAGGCCAACTCTCCTCCTGTGAGATCCGAACCACCTCGGGAAAACACGGCGATTTCTTTCTTTTTCGTTATGCCGTAATAGCCGGGGAAGACATGAATGAGCCCTTGGCCGCCGGTCTTGCCTTTTTTCCTCTCCGAAGCTTTCAAGGCGGTATTGATTTTGGCGTAGGTCGGTTCGACAACCTTGGCGTCCAGGTAAGCGTTGCTGACCAGCAATCCGATGTTTTCGGGCAGTTGCAGCTCTGCATCCATGCCTATGGAGTTGAGGTAAAGTGCGATGATCTGGGCATTGGTTCGTTCGCCGCGAGATGCTAAAAAAGCAATCCTTCTGTCGCCTTCCAGATCGGTCTCCAGGTCGGTGCGCAACGATTCGAGAATGCTTGCCGCATCGACTTTCAACTCTTTGGCGATCGAATTGAATTTCGAAAGGACCGCCTGCTTACTATCCTCGGGTGAAATCTCTTTACGTTGATCGAGAAAGTGCGCCCCCTGGGTTGCTATGTTGAGGAGGTGATCGGTTACTTTCTCCTCGCCTTCTTGCGAGCGTCCTGGCGCCGAAACGACGATAACCCGCCGTTTGTCATTACGGGCGATGATATCGCAAACTTTTCTGATCTGGGCCGCATTGGCGACGGAAGAACCGCCGAACTTGCTGACTCTTGTATCCTGCATCTTTTTGTCCAAATGATTTAAGTAGAATGGCGGGACCATACAGGAAGCGGTGCGGGCTGTTTGTAACCTATGATAATGACGTCCTTTTTCACCGGGCTCCGATTTCTCGGCCCGGAATTTTCAAGGGACGCTGCGCGGTTTTGGTTTTTAAATTGAAGTATTGATCTAAGGTGTTGATTTAGAAGGTTTAGTCTCCCTTGACTTCAAGGGCTTAATCGGCCAGTCTCCTGTTCCTTCAAAACCAAGTTTTAGGGTGTTTACGTCATGGACGTCAAAATTTACCAGCCGGCGAAAAACGCCATGCAGTCGGGAACCGGTAATTCGAAGAAATGGGTGATGGAATTTGAGCCCGTTTCCGCCGTACAGGCCGAAGAGCTGATGGGTTGGATTGGCGGTGGCAACACCAGAAACCAGTTGCGCATGAGGTTCGCGACCAAAGAAGACGCCATCCGTTTCGCCGAGCGCAAAGGGATGAGCTATCAGGTGATTGAGCCGCACAAGCGCCGTGTGCGTCCGAAAAACTACGCCGATAATTTCGCTTTCGACAGAGTGCGCTAAAAAACATTGCGGGGCCGTCTCTGCGGCCCTGCCGCATTTATCTAAGGTCCCGTAGCTCAACTGGATAGAGCAGCTGACTTCTAATCAGCAGGTTGCAGGTTCGAGTCCTGCCGGGATCGCCAATGATAAGCTCCGGGTATGCCTGGGGCTTTTTGTTTTTTAGATGTCGTCCAGTTGGGCGGCCAGTTGTTCGGCGATCAGGGCTTCGATGTCGTCTTCGGCCACCTCGTCCAGTTGGAAAGCCCGGCGAATGGCGGAGATCAGTTTGGGCATAAAGGTGATATCGGTATCCGAAGGTTCTAGCGGCGCGGCGTAGAGATTTTGGCAAATATGCTGCAGGGTCAGGCAAAGTTGTCCCGCATGGGCATAAGGAGTGCCGTTAATGCGGCGGCTCATGTCCTTGGCGACCATCAGCAGATGCCGAATCGCCGGTACGACGGACTCGTCAGGAGAGCCGTTTTCGTAAGCCGGAATAATCTTGTTGGCGATCTGGTCGATTTGCTGGGCCAGTTGCGTGAGTTTCAATTCGTTCAGTTGACGGCAGGCGACATCGACGGAGCGGTCGAACATCTTCGCATCCGATTTGCTTGAACCGCGTCCCCGCACCGCATTGGGAACATCCATTTGCGGTGGAGGGGTTCCGGCGGGCGTCATTTCATCCCGTTTGCGTTTGTCCGGGCCGATATAATCGTGGGTGATCACATAGCGCTTGCGGGAGTTGGCTAATTGGGCGATGCGGTCCAACAGAAGGTCCGGGTCGACCGGCTTGAGCAGAATGGCGTCGGTGCCTGAATTGATCGCCCGGTTGACCATTTCGTTATCCGATGTGGTCAGTAGTGTGATCACGACGATGAATGGGTTATTGCCAATCATGGAGTGGCGGGCACGATAAGTTACCGGACTGATTTCACCGTCCGATAGCCTGTAGTCGCTGACGATCAGATCAAGTTCGTTGTTAACGATCTTGGCGTGGACCTCTGCGGCCTTGTCGGTTTCCTGAATGTCCTTGAAACCCGCCAATGAAAACGCCTGCGCATGCCCCTTTCGTTCGTCGGGGAAATTGCTGGCGATCATTACGCGGACATTGCTGAAGTCAAATCGTGCCATGTCTCATAACAGCGAAGGCGGGATACCCCTTGCGCCTTCGACTACTCGTCGCCCCTTCCGTCGCTTATTTGCCCGGAGTTTAACAGATATAACTCGTTTGTATTGTCCAAATTTCACGTTGAGGTGGTTGTTTAACCATAAGCTCTAAATTTTCCGTTGCGCAGGCGGTGTTTTTTTCTCCAGAGGCGGCTGGCTATCTTTGGGATGTTTTCGGCGGATAATGATATCGCCGTTTTCAAGGATTTCCGGGGTCTGATACTGGGGGATAGCCATAACCAGCAATTCCAGCATGCTCAAAAACTGCTTGGCGGTTTCCTCCAGCTTGGGAAGGTGTTCTTGAAGAGGGGAATTCTGCGATTCTTCGGCTTGTGCTGAAAAAACCAGGCTGAAGGTCAGGGCAATGGCAGGGATGATTTTTCCAAAAGACATGGGGGCTCCCGTTTCTGTTATTCCCTTTTAGTGTTTATCCGGCTATTTCGGTTCGGTTAAAACGACGATGCCTCTCTACTCTTCCCGTTTCCGACCTCCTCTGCGGCCCATGGAGGGGCGATCAATGGCGATGGCTTTGATCATCGCGAAGATGGTTTTGCCGGGCTTTAGATCGAGATCGTGAGCGGCGCGCCGGGTGACTCGGGCGATGATCGGCGCACCGACATTGATTCGTACCTCGATCTGAGACGGCCCCGTTTCATTCATTTCCTCAATAACACCCTCTAAGATATTTAAAATGCTTGTGTTTGAGTGTCTGGTTAGGCTGAGAGAAATGTCTCGAGCGCGAACCCTCAAACGTAGTGAGGCGCCGATAGGAAGATCGATTATCGGTACTTTGAATTCCCTGCCAGCGAAGGCCAGAGTCGTTAGATTGAAGTCTTTGTCGTGGGCCGCAATGGTTGTTGAGAGGGCGGCGCCCGCTTCGTAGCGTCCGGTCAGAGGGTAGAGGTCAAGGCGGCTTGTCAGGTCTTCCACCGGCCCGACGGCGGCGACTGAGCCATCTGAGAGAAGAACCATGGTATCGGCCAGTCGGATCACTTCATTCAGGTCGTGGCTGACATAGACGATGGGTAATGCCAATTCATCGCTCAGACGTTCGATGAAAGGTAGAATTTCGTTTTTCCTTGTGGCGTCGAGCGAGGCGAGGGGTTCGTCCATTAGCAGTAAGCGGGGGCTGGAAAGTAGGGCGCGGCCAATGGCGACTCGCTGACGCTCGCCGCCTGAAAGCTTTGCCGGTCGGCGATCCAATAGGTGTTCGATGCCCAGCAGCCCAACCACATGGTCGAAGTCGATGAAGCGTTCACCGACTGGCGTGAGGTTCATCCCGTAGGCCAGGTTTTTTCGCACGATCATATGGGGAAACAGGCGGGATTCTTGAAAGACGTAGCCGATGCGTCGTTTTTCAGGTGGTAGATTGATCCCTTTCTCGCCATCGAAAAGGGTTTCGCCGTTTAAAGCGATGCGGCCGCCGTCGGGGAGGGAGAGGCCTGCGAGCAGGTTGACGAGAGTTGACTTCCCCGACCCCGAACGGCCGAACAGGGCGGTAATGCCGCTTGGGTCGGTCTCGAAGTCGGCATTGAGCGTAAATCCCGG
>CBDUMN010000077.1:0-17079 GCA_965368335.1 uncultured Rhodospirillales bacterium | reverse complement strand
CCCAAAGAAAAAGGAGCTCCAAAATCGGAACTCCTTCTTTTTACACAGGCTGCTTTGGGCCGCCTTTTTTTTCAGTTGGTTACGGTTTCAGCATTCCCGAGCCATTCAACTTGCGCACGAATAGACAATTTTGAATGTTTTTATTCGTAACCGTCAGTGAGACTGAATGCATTTTGTTTTAGTTTCAATTGTGACCTGAGTTGTTCATGAGGACGCGCCAAAAAAAATGGCGCACAAAAATGGGAAATTATAATGGCTGAAAAAGAAGCAAAACCCGTCAACCGCGCAACGGATACGGACCGGTTCGTCGGAGGACGCATCAGAGAACGGCGGATCATGCTAGGCCTTAGCCAGCAGCAGATGGCCGATATGATTGGCGTTACCTACCAGCAAGCTCACAAGTATGAAAAAGGCATCAACCGCATTTCGGCGGGCCGTCTCTATGAGATTTCCCAAGCGCTGAAAGTGCCCGTCAGTTTCTTCTATGAAGGACTGGAAGGCGGCGGCGACGACGCTCTGACCGACCGTCAGCGCATGTGCCTGGAATTGGCCCGCAACTTCTCGGCCATCGACAACGAACGCCACCAGGAGGCCTTGAGCCAACTGGCGCGGGCCATGGCCTACGAAGCTTAATTCATTCCGGTGGGATTTGGGCTCCTTGGCGAAGCAGCGCTTTGCCAAGGTTTCTATTCGAGTTCTTTTAGAATTCTAAACCCGATATTGTAGCTGAACACGCGCACATCGTTTTTAAAGCGGTAGGCGGCGCGGGAAAGCTTGGGGAAATAGTACCAGGAGCCGCCGCGGATAATCCGCACCTTACAGTTCCCGGTGGTCCGTGTCCGCCCATCGCTGAAAGCGCCGTCGTGAGTCGGGTTCCAACAATCGGCGACCCATTCCCAGACATTGCCGTTCATATCGTAAAGACCGAACGGATTGGGCTTGAACGAGGCAGCCGGGGCTGACCCCTTCCCGCTCCAGGCGGTTCCGCATTTCCGACAATTGGCGTTGCCTTCGCCGATTTCATTACCCCACCAGTATTTGGTCGTCGTGCCCGCCTTGGCGGCATATTCCCATTCGGCTTCGTTGGGCAGGCGATAGACCGCACCGGTTTTTTGCGAAAGCCAGGCGGCATAATCGAGTGCATCCTGATAATCGATATTGATTACCGGCATGCCTTCCTTGCCCCATTTGTGATCGTCCGGGTCGCGCTTGCACCCGCCCTCGATACGGCAGGCGTCCCAATCATCAAAGGTCACCTCGGTACGGCTTAGCGCATAAGCCTTGGTCAGCGTCACCTCGTGAGCGGGCGCTTCACGCTTATCGCCCCCTTCCGTACCCATGATAAACGTCCCCGGCTCAATGGGCACCATAACCGGACAGACATCGCAATCCTTGAACGGTTCCGAGTCTCCGGCGACGGCGCATCCGGAGAAAGCCAAAAAACCCAGAACGAACAGAAAAGCAGCGCGCATCAATCCTCCAGGTCGTCGGGACGGCAAAATTCCCGCAGTCGCTCCAGATCTTCAACCTCAACGACATTGCTTTTGGAGCTCACCCCAAGCTTACGTAATTTCGCCAGAGCCCGCGACAGGCTTTCAGGCTTCATCCCGAGGCGTGCGGCGATCAGAGATTTATCGTAAGGCAGCCGGATGGTCGCCGGACCTTCTTCCTCTTCAGCAAGCCCGATGAGAAAATCGGCCAGCCGTTCACTGGTCGAACGGAACTGGAGTTTTTCAATATGCTGAATCAATTGCAGCATCCGCTCGGAAACAGCCCCCAGCATTTTAAGCGCAAGTCCGCTGTCTTCTTTCAACTGCGCCAAAAACGGCCCGGCGGGAATTTCCACCAAACGGGCATCGTCGACGATTTCGGCACTGGCCGGAAAGGTGGTTCGTCCAGTAAAGATCGCCGCCTGGGCGAATCCGTCTCCCGGCTTCATCACGGCGACCACACTCTGCTCACCATCGGGCGTATCGCGGAACACCTTGATCCAGCCATCTAAAAGCACGAAAAACCGATCCACCGAATCCCCCCGGAGAAACAGCATTTCACCGCGCTCATAGTGCTTGAGCCGCGCGCCCCTCAGGATGCCGTTGACCGCATCTTCAGAAAGCCCTGCAAACAGCGGGGTTTCGCGAACGATTTCAAAATCTGTTTTACTCAGGCCAGACAATGTCATGCGAGCCAGCCCCTCTCAAAAGCGTTATTCGGTATCATCACTTTGCCTTCCCCCCAAAAAAAGGCGGCACCAAACAGAAATGCTCCGGCCGCCGTTCCCGGCAACCGGAGCAAAACATAACACAGGATTTTTCACGAGTTAAATTGCAAAGCCCTGTTCGATATCCGCGAGAGCGGCTTTTTCTTCCAACTTCGGCTCATAGACCTTGCGGTGACCGTAGTAAAGAACACCGGTGTTGAAGCCGTCATCGGTCATCAGGCGACGCGCCGCGCGGGCCGAATCGTCGGTGGCCTCGACCGGGGCCGGACGAACCACGCCTTTCCACTCACGCTGCTCAGGACGGAAGGTCACGCAGGGGCTCAAAATCTGAATCAGCGAGAAACCGGGATGCTTGATCCCCTCGACGATCAGCTTGGCCGCGCCATTGGGGTCGCCCGAGAAGCCGCGGGCGATAAAGTTAGCGCCGGAGGCCAAAGCCACGGCCATCGGGTTAAACGGGTTGACCCCGGTTCCCTGCGGCGTGAGCTTGCTCTTGTCCCAATCGGGCGCGGTGGTCGGCGAAGCCTGGCCCTTGGTCATGCCGTAGACTTCGTTGTCCATCACCACGTAGGTCATGTCCACATTACGACGGCAGGCATGGATGAAGTGGTTGCCGCCGATGGAGAACCCATCGCCGTCACCGCCGGTTGCGATAACCGTCAGGTCGGGACGCGAAACCTTGAGGCCGGTGGCCAGGGCGAGGGCCCGGCCGTGAATACCGTGGAACCCGTAAACGCTGGTGTAAGCCGGGATACGCGACGAACATCCGATACCGGAGATCACCGCGCAGTCTTCACGCGGCAGGTTCATTTCGGCCAAGGCTTTCGTCACCGCCGAAAGAACCGAGAAATCGCCACAACCGGGACACCAGACCGGCTTGTAGTCGGACTTGTATTCCTTGGCGGTGCGTTTGGGCGTTGCTGCTTCCGTGGTCATGACGTTAACTCCAAGACTCGATTTGCTCGACGATTTCGCCCGGACGGATCGCCAACGGACCCGGACGGTTGAACAGTTTCACATCCTTGGGCAGATCGTAGTAAGCCCGCAGATAGCGGTAGAACTGTTTGCTGTGGCTCTGCTCGATGATCAGAACTTTTTCGACGCCCTTCAGGGCTTCGTCAAATTTCTCGGTCTGTGCCGGCATCAGCAGGCGCAGGGAGATCAGCTTGATCTTCTTGCCATCGGCCTCGACCCGGCTGATCGCTTCGCGCACCGGCGCGGTGCTCGAGCCCCAGGTCACGATCGCCACATCGGCATCGCCTTCCACATCGGCCCAATGGTTGCCATAGTCGAAGTCGGCCAGCTTACGCTCGCGCTTGTCCAACTGAACGGCATGATCTTCCGCCGAGCTCGACGGACGACCATTGGTCGAGGTTTCCAGACCGTCGGCCACATACTGACCGCCCGGCGTGCCGGGAATGGCCATGGGCGAAACACCCGAAGCCGTAATGGCGTAGCGGTGATAATTTTCGACACCGGCTTCAACCGTTTCGCGCTTGGCGATGAAAGCCAGATCGGCCGGCTTGTTATCGACAATCCGCGACTGACCCAAGGATTGGTCGGTCAGAACGATGGAGGCGGTCTGAAGGCGCTCGGCCAGGAAGACGCTCCATTGTGTGGTGAACAGGCAGTCGGAAATCGAGTTGGCCGCCGTGACGATATGCGGCGCATCGCCGTGCAGACCGTGCAGGGCGATGTTGAGATCGCTCTGTTCGGACTTGGTCGGGATACCCGTCGAGGGGCCGCCGCGCTGAACGTTGACCACCGTGACCGGCGTTTCCGATGAAACGGCGAGGCCGATGGCTTCCATCATCAGCGCCAGACCGGGACCCGAAGTCGCGGTAATCGAAGGCGTTCCGCCGAAGGAACCGCCAATGATCTGAACGATCGAGGCCAATTCATCTTCGGCCTGAACCAGGGTGCCGCCCACCTTATCCAGGTTGGGAGCGAGATATTCGAGGACTTCGGTCGCCGGTGTAATCGGATAAGCCGCGCAGAACCGAACGCCGCCGCGCAAAGCGCCGAACCCGGCCGCTTCGTTGCCGCTCATCGCCCAGCGTTCGGCGTCCTGAGCCTTGGCATCGGCGAGCGAAAGGTTGTTTTCGACGGTCTTGGCCAACTCGACCCCGGCTTTATAACCGGCGATAGAGGAATCGACGGCTTCCTGACCTTTGCGCTTGAGCGCTTTTTCGACCACGGCGACCACCGCGGCTTCGGAAAGGTTGAGCAAACCGCCAACGATACCCAGGCCGACCATGTTGAGGCGTCCGCCTTCAACCGACTTGGCCGTATCCTTCAAAGGCACGGCGACAATCGTGGCGCCCGTGTCGGCGATAACCTGGGGCACGGCGCCCGCCGCCTCGTCGCAGATGACCAGGGAGTCGCCGTCCAGCGGCAATTCAGCCGCGAAACGCTCCACGTTCATCCAGTCAAACGCCAGATGCATGTCCATACGGTCATCGGGGCATTGCACAGGGTCCGTTGCGATACGCAAAAATGCGGCCGCTTCGCCCCCTCTGATCTGCGGTCCGGAGGACCGGGTCATCAATCCGTAGTATCCAGCCTTAGCTGCCGTATCCAGCAGCATTTGACCGGCCGTCATCACGCCAGCGCCACCCGCGCCGGTAAACGCAATGGAAATACTCTCAGCCGACATTCCCAACCTTTCGTTTTGGTCGTTTAAAACCGTCCATTTGCATGAAATGCCGGACCCCACGTCCAAACGTTCCATACACTAAAAAACACATTGGCGAACAACTCGCCCTTCTCGCCTTTTAAAACGGGGGGTTCCGCAACCCGGCGTTTCACGGGAAAGTGGCCTATCCGAGCCATTTTCTCAACAGGCAATTTGCCTTTTTTTAACCTATTTCCATGGTAAATAGGTATTTTAATACCTGTTTACCACTTTTTTCTGCCCAAGCCAAAAGAATTACGGTCTCTTCCGGCTTGCGCCTTGACCTGAAACAAACAGGCCTATTCTTCTCCCGGCAAGGACTGGTAAGTCCCATCAAGCCCGAGGAAAGTCCCGTTGCCGGGATAGAAACTATCCGCTCCCGCTTTATCGAGAACCGACAGCATCTCGGGAAGAGGATTGCCCTCCCCCTTGATCTTTTCAATCACATTTTTAGGCCCGATGGCGTCAAGCATCTGGAAGGGGCCTTTTTTCCAGCCGAAGCCCCAACGCATGGCATTATCGATGTTGACGATATCATCGGAAATTTCCGGCACCAGATCGGCGGCGTAGCAGAGCGTGCCGACCATCAAATCCCAGGCGAACCGACCCTCGGGCGTTTCGGCGAACACCAGGGTTTCGAGGTTGCTGTGGGTTTCATCCAGCGACGCTTCGGCGGCCGGACGCCACTCGCCCGCATCCAAGTCGAAGGTCTCCTTGGATTTGCTGCCATCCTCATTTTTGGTCATTTTATAGAAGCCGCCACCAGTCTTACGGCCCAACTGACCGCGCTCCAGCATGGCCTGTTCGGCCGCCGGGAACTTAGTGAAACCTCTACCGACATCATTGGCCGGCAGGTTGACTTCCAGGTTCTTGCCGACGAAATCCATAATATCCAGGCCGATCAGGTCGATCAGACCGTAAAAGCCCGTATTGGGCAGACCGACCGGCGCGCTCATCAGAGCGTCGATGGTTTCCATGGAAAGGCCGCCCTTGCGCGCCGCTTCGGCCTTGTGAAGACCGGAAAGCATCCAGAAACAGCCGATGCGGTTGCCGATGAAGTTAACCGTGTCCTTGGCGTGAACCACACCTTTGTTGAGATAGTTGCCACAAAACTCGGCCAGGGCCTCGATCACTTCGGGGTCGGTGTCTTCGCCCGGCACCAGCTCCATCAGCTTCATGATGGTGACAGGGTTGAAGAAGTGGGTAACGGCTACGTCTTTCCTGAAGCGTTCCGGCATGCCTTTGCTGATGTCTTTCAACGGAATGCCCGAGGTGTTGGTGGCGATGATCGAACCGTCTTTGCGCAGCGGCTCCACTTTGGCGAAGAAATCCCGCTTGATCTGCAAATCTTCGACAATGGCTTCGCAAATCCAGTCGTAGTCGGCAACCTTGTGAAGATCGTCTTCGAAGTTACCGGTTTCGATGTGCTTGACGTTGTCGAGATCGTCGAGCGCCGGAGGACGGATGGTCTTCATCCGTTCGACCGCGGCTTCGGCAATGGCGTTTTTATTGTCGCCGTCGGAAGGCATGTCGAGAAACAGCACCTTGATGCCTTTATTGGCGCAAAGCGCAGCAATACCCAGGCCCATGGTTCCCGTTCCAAGAACCGCAACAGATTCAATCTTCCGCATCGATAAATTCCTAAATTAGTTTGTCACACCAACAATATTTTGCGGCGCAACTTACTCCTACAAACCAAGCCAGGCAATCGGTTAACCCGACTGCCTGGCTTAAATTTTGTAAAGGATCGTCCCGTTTTACTCAGCGGCTTGGCTCGACTCCTCGCCTTCCGAATAGTCGATCTTGAACTCGGCCAATTTTTCGTACATCGCGTAACGCTTCTTGATGTCCTTTTCGGCCTTGACCAACAGTTGGGCATAAAGCTCGGGGTTCTGCTGCTCGACGGTTCTGAACCGGGTTTCGTGACTCATGTATTCAGCCAGCGATCCGGTAGGCGCCTTGCTATCCAGGGTCAGCGCCGGAACGCCGGTGCCCAGCTTGCGCGGATCGAACCGGTAGAGCGGCCAGTAGCCGGTCTCCACCGCCCGTTTGTGCTGATCGAGCGCATCGGCCATGTCGTAGCCGTGGGCAATACAGTTGGAATAGCCGATAATCAGCGACGGGCCATCGTAGGACTCGGCCTCTTCGAAGGCCTTGACCGTCTGAGCATCGCGCGCGCCGAAGGCCACCTGCGCCACATAGGCCGTGCCGTAAGCCATGGCCATCAGACCCAGGTCTTTCTTCGGCAGCACCTTGCCCGCCACGGCGAACTTGGCCGCCGCCCCGATGGTCGTCGCTTTCGACTGCTGACCGCCGGTATTGGAATAAACCTCGGTATCCATGACCAGGATATTGACGTTTTCACCGGAAGCCAGAACGTGGTCGAGACCGCCATAGCCGATATCGTAGGCCCAACCGTCGCCACCGGCGATCCAGACGCTCTTATGGATCAGGTAGTCGGCAACATTCAGCAGTCTTGCCGCTTCGGGCGTACCGATGGCAGCGACTTTTTCCTTCAGCGCCGCAACGCGCAACCGCTGGGCGATCACACCGTCTTCATCACGGTCGCGGGCATGATCAATGATTTCCCCAGCCAGGTCACCGCCGATCTCATTGGCCAGCGCCTTGACCAAGACAGTCGCCAGATCGCGGTGTTTATCGACGGCGAGCCGGAAGCCCATGCCGAACTCGGCGTTGTCTTCAAACAGCGAGTTGGCCCAGGCCGGACCGCGGCCACAGCCGTCGGTGGTGTAAGGCGTCGTCGGCAGGTTGCCGCCGAAGATCGACGAACAGCCCGTAGCGTTGGCGATCATCGCCCGATCGCCGTAAAGCTGGGTCATCAGCTTCAGGTAAGGCGTCTCGCCACAGCCCACACAAGCGCCGGAGAACTCGATCAGCGGCTTGGCGAACTGGCTCATTTTGACGTTGGTCTTGAGCTTGGAACGATCAGGATCGGGCAGGGAGAGGAAGAACTCGAAGTTTTCACGCTCCTGCTCGATCAGCGCCTCATGGGGCACCATTTCCAAAGACAGACGGTTGGGGTCGTTCTTGTCTTTACCCGGGCAGACCCGGACGCAGAGCTGACAGCCGGTGCAGTCTTCGGGCGCAACCTGAACCGAATACTTGGCCTCACCAAATTCCTTGCCCTTGTAATCCATGGACTTGAAAGTGGCCGGAGCATCGTCAAGCGCATCGCCTTCGAAGGTCTTGACCCGGATGGCGGCGTGGGGACAAACCATCGCGCACTTGTTGCACTGTATGCAGAGGCTTTCTTCCCAAACCGGAATTTCCTGAGCCAGATTGCGTTTCTCAAACTGAGACGTGCCGGTCGGCCAGGTGCCGTCCACCGGGAAGGCGCTGACCGGCAACAGGTCGCCCTTATTGGCCAGCATCATGCCGGTAACCTGTTTGACGAAGTCGGGCGCGCTTTCGGGCACCGCCGGCGGGACATCGAAGTCGGCCGTCGCCGTGGCGGGCACGTCGATCTCAAACAGATTGGCCAACGTCATATCCACCGCCTCGAAGTTTTTCTTCACCACTTCGGGGCCCTTACGCATGTAGGTCTTTTCGATGGACTTCTTAATCTGGGCGATAGCCTCGTCACGCGGCAAGACGCCCGAAATTGCAAAGAAGCAGGTCTGCATAATCGTATTGATGCGCCGCCCCATACCGGCTTCACTGGCCACGGTGGCCGCATCGATGGTGAAGACCTTGAGCTTTCTATCGATAATCGTCTGCTGGACCGATTTGGGGATGCGATTCCAAACATCGTCTTTGTCGTAAGGCGCGTTCAACAGGAAGACCGCTCCTTCTTCGGCATGCTCCAGAATGTCGTATTTTTCTAGGAAGCCGAACTTATGACAGGCGACAAAGCTCGCACGACTCACCAGATAAGGCGACTGAATGGGCTCGGGAGAGAACCGCAGGTGCGAGGTGGTGTAGCCACCGGACTTCTTGGAATCGTAAACGAAGTAGGCCTGGGCGTAAGAGTCCGTATTTTCAGCGATGATCTTGATCGAGTTCTTGTTGGCCCCCACCGTGCCGTCCGCGCCAAGGCCCCAGAAGATGGCGCGCTTGACGTCGGGTTTCGGCAGAGCGAAATCCGGATCGAGATCAAGCGACAGGCCGGTCACGTCGTCGTTGATGCCGACGGTGAAGTGGCTGCGCGGATTATCTTTGTCCAGTTCGTCGAACACCGCCTTGACCATAACCGGGGTGAACTCTTTCGAGGACAAGCCGTAACGCCCGCCAATGACCACCGGATCGGTCGCCGTGGCGCGGTTGCCGGAAGCCTTGGCTTCGGTCAGCGCGGTCACGATGTCCTGATAAAGCGGTTCGCCGATGGCGCCCGGCTCCTTGGTGCGATCCATGACAGCGATGGACTTGACCGTGGTTGGAATAGCCGAAACGAAAGCATCGACCGAGAAGGGACGGAACAGGCGGACTTTAAGAATCCCCAGTTTCTCGCCCTGGCTGTTCAGGTAGGCGATGGTTTCATCGGCGGTTTCAGCCCCCGAGCCCATCATAATGACGACTTTCTCGGCTTCGGGATGACCGATGTAGTCGAATAATTTGTACTGACGGCCGGTCACCTTGGCGAAACGGTCCATGGTTTCCTGCATCAGCGCCGGGAAGCCCTGATAGACCGTGTTGCGGGCTTCCTGCATCTGGAAGAAGGTATCCGGGTTCTGAGCCGCGCCGCGCAGCACGGGATCGTCGGGAGACAGGGCGTGGTCGCGGTGACGCTTGATGTCCTCATCGTCGATCATCGCCTTGATGTCGTCGTCGGTCAGCTCGATGATTTTCGAAATTTCCGCCGAGGTGCGGAAGCCATCGAAGAAATGCAGCACCGGCAGACGGCCTTTAAGCGTCGCGGCCTGACCGATCATCGCCATGTCCTGAGCTTCCTGCACCGAGCCGGAAGCCAGCATGGAGAAGCCGGTTTGACGGCAGGCCATCACGTCGGACTGGTCACCGAAAATGGAAAGCGCATGGGTCGCCACGGTACGAGCCGAAACATGCATACAGAACGGGGTCATTTCGCCCGCAATTTTGTACATGTTGGGGATCATCAGAAGCAGGCCTTGCGAGGCGGTGAAGGTCGTGGTCAACGACCCCGCCTGAAGAGCGCCATGACAGGCTCCGGCAGCGCCGGCCTCGGACTGCATTTCCGTTACCTGGGGAATGGTCCCCCAAATATTCTTCTCGCCATTGGCCGATTTTTCATCGGCATATTCGCCCATGGTGGAGGAGGGCGTGATGGGATAAATGACGATGACTTCGTTGGTCCGGTGCGCAACCGAGGACACCGCCTCGTTGCCTTCCATTGCAATCATCCGACGCTCGGACATGAATAAAACCTCTTCTAACTAAATATCGGCGGCAACTCCGCGTCGCCTTTAATTCCCCGTCTTCATACAAAAAGGGCGTCCGGGTATCCGGAAGTCGCCCCCCATGGCTGCCTGTCAGCAGTTCGCAGACATTATAGAAATCTTATGTAAGGAACAAGCCTTTTGTAATTAACTTTCGACAAGACGGGGAAAAAACGTAATAATCTTTCTCAATTGAAACCTAAGTATTTGTTTTAATTGGTAAAAAAACAACATTTCAGCCATCATTTACAATTATTCACGCCGGTTCTTCTTGATCCGATCCAGCTTGAGTCGGACAATCCCCGCCCAATCAAAAACCGCAGTACAGCGAACCACAAATCAGACGACGGGTAGGGCGCTATGGGCAGTTCCATCTACGAAACCGATCTCGACCGCAATCCAGCCAATCACCGGGCAATGACGCCCCTCGACTATCTCGCTTGGTCGGCCAACGTCTACCCGGATAAAACAGCGGTCATCCACGGCGATCTCAAATATTCCTATAAGGCATTTTACGGTCGCTGTCGCAAGCTGGCCTGTGCGTTGTGGGATCGCGGCGTCCGCAAGGGCGACACGGTGTCGGTTATGGCCCCCAACGTGCCCGCCCTTTTGGAAGCCCACTACGGCGTGCCGATGATTGGGGCCGTCTTGAACGCACTGAACATCCGACTCGACGCAGCCAATATCGCCTTCATTCTCAACCACGCCGAAACCAAGGTGCTGATTACGGATCGTGAATTTTCCGGCGTGATCAAGGAAGCGCTTTCCGAGTTGCGCAACCCACCGCTGGTCATCGACATTGACGATCCGCTGTTTGAAGGCGGCGAGTTGCTGGGCGAAAAAGACTACGAAGCTTTCTTGGAAGAAGGCAGCCCGACCTTCGAGTGGACCCGGCCCGACGACGAATGGCAGGCCATCGCGCTCAACTATACCTCGGGGACGACCGGCAATCCCAAGGGCGTGGTCTATCACCATCGTGGCGCTTTTTTGAACGCCATGGGGAACTCCAAGATGTTCGGCCTCGACCGCAATGCGGTCTACCTCTGGACCCTGCCGATGTTCCACTGCAACGGCTGGTGCTTCACCTGGACCGTCACCGAAGTGGCGGGCACCCATGTTTGCCTGCGCCGGGTCGATCCCGAACTGATTTTCCCGATGATCAAGGAGCACAAGGTCACCCACATGTGCGGCGCGCCCATCGTCCTGAACATGCTGGTGCATGCGCCGGATGATGTGAAAATCGCCTTCGACCAGACCATCGAAGTGGCGACCGGCGGAGCGGCTCCGCCCAGTGCGGTGATCGCCGCCATGGAACGCATGGGCTTTAAGGTGACCCACCTTTACGGCCTCACCGAAACATATGGCCCGGCGACGCTCTGCGCCTGGCAGGACGAATGGGCCGATCTCGACCTCGACGCCAAGGCCTCCAAGATGGCCCGCCAGGGCGTGGTTTATCCAACGCTTGGCGAGGTAGCAATCATCGATCCGGAAACCATGGAGCGCTGCCCCCGCGACGGCGAAACCATGGGCGAGATCATGTTCCGCGGCAACACGGTGATGAAGGGATATCTGAAAAACCCCAAGGCCTCGGAAGACGCTTTCGGCGGCGGCTGGTTCCATTCGGGCGACCTCGCCGTGATGCATCCCGACGGCTATATCGAGATCAAGGACCGTTCGAAAGACATTATCATCTCGGGCGGCGAGAACATCTCGAGCCTTGAGGTCGAAGAGACCCTCTACCAGCACCCCGACGTGATGGAGGCCGCCGTGGTCGCCAAACCCGACGAAAAATGGGGCGAGACGCCTTGCGCCTTCGTCACCCTCAAGCCGGGCGCGGGAGAAGTCAGCGAAGCCGACATTATTAAATGGTGCCGGGAGAACCTGGCCCACTACAAAGCCCCAAGAACGGTGATCTTTGGCGAACTCCCCAAGACCTCGACCGGAAAAATTCAGAAATACGTTCTGAGAGCAAAGGCGGATGAATCATGACCACTCTTTTCAACATGGATGGGACCACCGCGCTGGTGACCGGCGGGTCAGGCGGATTGGGACGGCATTTCGCCGAGGTGCTGGCGGCGCATGGTGCGCATGTGGTGGTCGCCGCACGGCGCATGGATGAGTTGGAGGAAACCGTCGAGTTGGTCCGTGAAAAACACGGCAAGGCCTCCTGGGCCCTGATGGACGTCACCGACCGGCAAAGCGTTGAAGAAGCCTTTTCCTCCGTCGAGGCGGATCACGGGCCGGTAACGGTGGTGGTCAACAACGCGGGCGTCGCCAACCGGGGCGATTTCTTAAAAGCCGACGAAGAGAGTTGGCAGCAGGTTATCGATATCAACCTCTCAGGCGTTTTCCGCGTCGCCCAGGTCGCCGCCCAGCGCATGGTCGCGGCCAAGCGTCATGGGGCTATCGTCAATATTTCTTCGATTTTGGGACTGCGGGTCACCAAAGGGGTGGCCGCCTACTGTGCGACCAAGGGCAGCGTGGCTCATATGACTAAAGCTTTGGCGCTGGAGCTGGCCGAGCATGGCATCCGGGTCAACGCCCTGGCCCCCGGATATTACGAGACGGATATCAACCGGGCCTACTTACACTCAAATTTGGGACAAAAGCTGATCGCCCGCATCCCCATGCAGCGCACCGGCCAATATCATGAATTGAGCGCGCCCTTGCTTTTACTGGCGTCCGACGCCGGGTCTTACATGACCGGCGTCACCATCCCGGTCGATGGCGGGCATTTGGTCAACAGCGTTTAAGAAGAGAGGCTCAGCCTTCTTCGTACATGCTCCAGTCGCGCTCAGTCATCACCGGCAGCAGACCCCGACGGTCGGCCTCGGCGACACAGAGCAGCAGGATCGCCACAACGAGGAAAATCACACCCATGATCGGATTGATCATGAAGCCCCCGGCGACGAAGGGAATGACGATAAAGACGGCGAAGAATGTCTCGAACATGGGTTGCTTGTCCCTTAGCTAAAATCGTGGCCGCAGCATAGTGAACCGGCCTACCGAAGAAAAGCCGGTTTTTAAGTTTCTTCCAGAGTTGTTCACCTAGGCGTCGGTCGCCAGTCGGGCGGAGCCATCTCGAAGCCTTCAAACCGAAAAGCCGGAGAGACCGTACAGCCGACGAGGGTCCAACGCCCAAGGCTCACCGCAGTTTGCCAAGCATTTTCCGGCACCACCGCCTGAGGCCGCTGCCCGGCGGCCAAGTCAAGACCCAGGTGGACCGCCTTGGCGTCATGGCCGTTTTCCGACACGGTGAGGGCCAGCGGCGCACCAGCGTAATAGTGCCAGATTTCCACCGCATCGACCCGATGCCAATGAGAAAATTCATCGGCAGCCAGCAAATAATAAATCGCTGTGGTTACGCCGCGCCCACCATCCTGCGCCTCATGACGATACGTCTCAACATAGTGACCGCCCTCGGGATGCGCCTGCATTCCGAGGTGATCGATGACCTGTTGAGCCGTCATGCCCCGATAGCAATCACCATTCAATTCTAGCGATCCCGCGGCTGTGTGGCTTCCATGGAGGGCCGCAGGTTGAACCGGTCGAACCAATCGGCCAGATCGGGCCGCTCGGCCAACCAGTTATCGTCGGGCTGACGGAATTCCAGATAGCCAAGGGCGCAACCGATGGCCAGATGACCGATGGTCACACGGCCGCTCAGATTTTCCGCCTCGCCTTCAAGAAAATCGAGACCACGGCCGATCACCACTTTCTGCCGGTCGATCCAGTCGTCCCAACGGTAATTGGTCGGGCGGAAGGTCTCTTCAATCCGGCAAGCCACGGCGGCATCCAATATTCCCTGAGCCGCCGCATGGAGACGCAGGGCGAGCCAATGCAGTTCGCGATTGGCGCGCGGGAAAAGATGTGTGCCCGAATGGAGATCGTCGAGGTATTCGCAAATCAGCAGCGAATCGAAAATATTTGTTTCATCTTCAAGGATCAGGCAGGGCACCTTGCCAAGTGGATTGTCCTCGCCAATATCGGTTTCCGCATCCCAGGGGTTGGTGGGGATGAGTTCGAGTTGGTCGACCAGCCCAATTTCGTGAGCCATGACCATAACCTTGCGCACATAAGGCGAGCCCGGTGACCATCGGAGCTTCATCATCGTTTTTTGCCTCTCCTAAAAAGCGTCTTTTCGACGTCTGACTTCGGCGAAAACTTCCGCCGGCGGTTTGCCCTCCATACCCAGGGCGATTTGTAATTCCGGAAGATCGGCGCGGAGGAACGGGTTGATCCGTCGCTCTTCACCGAGCGTTGCAGGAATGGTCGGTTTTCCCGCTTCGCGCAATGCCGCCACCTGATCAGCCCGTCGCTTCAATTCTTCATTGCCGGTTTCCACCGTCACCGCGAAATCGGCATTGGCGTTGGTGTATTCATGGGCGCAGTAGATTTGGGTTTCGTCGTGAAGGCGCCGAAGTTTTTGCAGGCTTTCCCACATCTGGGCGGGCGACCCTTCGAACAAACGGCCGCAACCGAGCGAAAACAGCGTATCGCCGGGGAACAGGGCGTGCTCTTCCTTGAACCAGTAAGCCACATGGCCCGCCGTATGACCGGGCACCTCGAAAACCCTTGCCACATGATCGCCCAGAATAATCTCATCGCCTTCTGAGACCTCTGTGGTGATTTTTGGGGTTTTGTCGGCCTCCTTGGCCGGACCGATAACCTGGCACCCGGTGGAAGTGACCAGCGACTCATTACCGCCCGTATGATCGGGATGATGATGGGTGATGAAAATATGAGTCAGCGTCCAGCCCTTTTTATCCAGCTCGGCCTGGGTTTTGTAAGGATCGGCCGGATCGACGGCGACACAGTGGCCCGCGGCATCATAACGGATGAGATAGATGTAGTTATCGTGAAAGGCGACAAACTGATGCACCTCAAAATCGGACATTTTCTTAATCCCTTGCCCCTTCTGTTTATTCGACGAAATCACCCTAACACCAAATTCTCGCCGTCTCCTAGTACCCTAATCCGATTTTACCGATCTTGATGTCAGCCCAATTGACGGGGCTCAAGGAGACATTTTGATAAAACGGTTTCAATCCCCGTTATCTCTTTCCTAACAGGGTTTGAAAAAAGATGGATGAATTCGCGCTAACCCGCGCCATTCACGTTGCCTGCGTCGTTCTCTGGATCGGTGGCGTTGCTTTGGTGACGACCGTTTTTTTGCCGGTTTTACGACGGTTTGACGATCCGGGCGAAGCCTTTGGCCTGTTTCACAAAACCGAAAAAGCGTTCATCTGGCAAGCTCGCATCACCACTCTGATCACCGGCCTCACCGGTTTTTACATGCTCTACCTGCTCGACGGCTGGGACCGTTATCAATCGAGTGAGTACTGGTGGGTCCATATGATGACCCTGATCTGGGCGATCTTCACCCTGATGATGTTCGTGCTTGAGCCTTTCGTTCTGCCCAAACTCATTGGCGCTAAACTAAACGCCAACCCGGCCATGGCCTTAAAACGCGTCCATGCCGTCCATTGGACGCTAACGGCTTTGAGCCTACTCACCATCCTCGGCGCCGTGCACGGGGCACATAGCTAAAGATCAGAGTTCGCAACTGATCGCTAAAAAGATCAGAGTTCGCAACTGATCGCTAAAAAGATCAGAGTTCGCAACTGATCGCTAAAAAGATCAGAGTTCGCAGCTGATCGTTACAGGATCAGAGTTCGCAGCTGATCGGAAACAACCGAACCGGAGATCGCAGTTAATCGACAAACATCTTCATTCACTATAGGATTCAAGCCACTATGTGGTTGGATGTCGTCGATCTCAGAGATTATTACGAAACGCCTCTCGGGCAGACTACCCGACGGATGATCCGTCGGCGCATTCGCTCGTTCTGGCCGGACACAAAGGGACTTCGGGTTGCAGGCCTGGGCTACGCCACGCCCTTCCTCAACCAATTCAAGACCGAGGCCGAACGGACCATCGCCCTCATGCCCGCCGCGCAAGGGGTGCTGCACTGGCCCGTCGACGGCAGGGGCCTAACCACATTGGTCGATGAAGCCGAATTGCCCCTGCCGGATGTTTCCGTCGATCGCTTCCTACTCATTCACGCCCTTGAGCACACCCATCAACTTCAACCTTTGATGCGCGAGATTTGGCGGGTTCTGACCGGCGGCGGACGGCTTCTGGTCGTGGTGCCGAACCGCACCGGCATCTGGTCGCGGCTGGAACGCACGCCATTTGGTCATGGCCACCCCTACACAGTGGGACAGATCACCCGACTTTTAAAAGATTCCATGTTCACCCCCATGGGACATTCGGGAGCATTATTCATGCCCCCATCCAAGTCACGGATGATGTTGGCGGGCGCACCGGCCTGGGAAAAAATCGGACTGCGCTGGTTTAAGACCTTCGGTGGCGTTGTGATTGTCGAGGCGGGCAAACAAATTTACGCCTCTCCCCATGGCGCATCTTCGAAGCGCAAACGCCTTTACATTCCCCTGACCAACGGCGCCAACAACCGACACATCATTCAGGAAAGGGACGGGAAGAAAACGATGGAAAAGCTTAAAGGCGGTTGTAGCCCAAGTTAAACAGGGAATCGAAAACCGCACTGATCATTTGGCTGCCATCCATACCGCTCGCGGCAGGCGTCATTCCCATCAGACAAATGAGGGAAACAAGAAGCAGCGATCCTAATCCAAATTGCGGTGACATGGGTTTTCTCCGATTTTGACTACTCTAGTTTGCCAAAGATCCATAGGCTAGTCTGTGTCGCCCATCACATATTGGAGGCCTTCTAAATGCAGCCTGTGTAAAAAGAAGGAGTTCCGATTTTGGAGCTCCTTTTTCTTTGGGCG